>JAFTFU010000094.1 GCA_017458285.1 Clostridia bacterium
AAAAGGAGGTAAACTTTGAAACAATTAGATCATCATGATACAATGAAAAAAATGCCTAAATTAAAAAATAACTTGTATTTATTTTTGTGTGGAATATCTTTTGAAAATTTAGGATTAATAATGCGATCAGCGGATGCATTTGGAGCTAAAGGAATTATATATTATTCTCCGCAGTTTGAAGCCGAGATGTTTTCTAACAAAAAAATGCAAAAAGCAGCAAGAAATTCTACGATACCGGTAGAATTTACATCAGATCATTCAAAATTGGATGTAGCTGCAGAACGAGGTTATTCAAAAGTTGCATTAGAAATTACAGATACATCACAGCCATTAAGAAAAGCAAATTGGAATGATAAAACTATATTAGTAGTGGGAAATGAACGTACGGGAATCCCACAAGAAATTTTGGAAAAAACTGATACTTCTATACATATAGAAATGACAGGTTCTAATATTTCTTCCTTAAATGTAGCTATAGCTACTTCAATAGCTTTGAATGATTATTCTGAAAAATTATTAGAAAAAGGAGAAAAAAAACATCAAAATAATGAAAGAGAATAGTAAAATTGCTACTGAGAAGAAAATGGGTGTAAAAATTAGTAAGTTATAAAAGACAATATAGTAGTTTATAGACCTATTCGGCTTTAACTAAAAAAGTGAAAGGACTGCAAGCGTGCAGTCCTTGATTTTTGGCTATTTCTTGTTGCGGTTGCGACAGTTGCTATAGCAACCATCGCAATCCCCGTGCTCATGAAATGAACCGTCTGGGTGCCACGTGCAGTGGCCAATTTCCCTGTTGAAAATTTTTTTTTGGCAAACGACATCGTCGCCGTCGCCGGTTGTAGAAGCATACGTTACTTCATTATACGTATACTTCCCTTCTTTAACTGTCTTGATTTTTTTTATTAAGCCCATGTTTAACTCCTTTCTGGGCTATCGGCGCTTAATTGTGCGCCGAAATTTACAGTTACTATACTATTAGTATAGCACGGCACGGCACGTTATGTCAAGCTAATATTACAAAAATGTGAAAAAGTATTGACAAGCATACTCAAAATGTGATATTATATTAAATAATTTTTGCACAAAAGCTTAATCATAATTTTTCGAAAAAAATAAAAAATGAAGGGTGATTAAGATTAAAAATGAAAGAGAAAAACAAGTAATTTTATAAATTAAGAAAAGCAAGCTGATATAAATTTTTTAAAAAAGTATATCAGCAGGCTTTTTGTTGTTGTTTTTAAAATAGTTATAAATTCAATAAAAAGAAGAATTAAATATATTGAAAATTAGCAAAAGCAAATTGTAGGGAGCAGACAATTTGAACTAGTTAATTAACAATATAAATTAAGAAGAACTTTTTATTAAGAAAATATATAAAATCTGCTTACATTTATTAATAAATTAGGGGTGGTTATTTTGATTAAAGAAATCAAACATGAAAAAGCATCAAGAATGGACTTTTCAAGAATTGGCGATTACATAGAAATGCCAAATCTTATAAAAGTACAAAGAGACTCATACAACTGGTTTATAGAAGAAGGATTAGGAGAAGTATTAAAAGACATATCTCCAATAATAGACTATTCTGGAAACCTAGTATTAGAATTTTTTGATTACTACATGGAAGAAAAAACAAAATATACATTAGATGAGGCAAAAGAAAGAGACGCAACATATTCAACAAGACTACATGTAAAAGTAAGATTAATAAATAGAGAAACAGGAGAAATAAAAGAACAAGAAATCTATTTAGGAGATTTTCCATTAATGACAGAAAATGGAACATTCATAATAAATGGAGCAGAAAGAGTTGTAGTAAGTCAGCTTGTACGTTCACCAGGATGTTACTATGCAGAAGAATTTGACACAAAAACAGGTAAAAAAACATACACATCTACAATCATGCCATTAAGAGGAGCATGGCTTGAATATGAAACAGACGGAAACGACGTATTCTATGTACGTGTAGATAGAACAAGAAAAATACCTGTAACTACATTATTAAGAGCAATAGGGTTAGTAAGTGATGACCAAATAAGAGCATTATTTGGAGATGAAACATTAATCGAAACAACAATCCAAAAAGACACAATAAAAACTGGAGAAGAAGCATTAATAGAAATATACAAAAAATTAAGACCAGGTGAATTACCAACAGTAGAAGCTGCAAGAAACCTATTTACAGGATTATTCTTTGATAACAGAAGATATGACTTAGCAAAAGTAGGAAGATTTAAATTTAATCAAAAATTAAGTTTAGCAGAAAGAATCAAAAATCAAGTAGCAGCAGAAGCAGTTGTAGATAGCGAAACAGGAGAAGTTTTTGTAAATGCTGACGAAGTAATAACAGAAGAAGTTGCTGAAGCAATTCAAAATTCTGGAATAAACATAGTAGATATAAAACACTTAGATAAAGTAGTAAGAATAATAGGAAATGGAACAGTAAATATTTACAAATATTTACCAAATGTAGATTTAAGCACATTACATTTTAAAGAAAATGTAAACTTTGAAGTATTAAAAAGCATAATTGATAATACTGAAGAAGAACAATTAGTTGCAACATTAAATCAAAGACGTGAAGAATTAATACCAAAAACTGTAACTAACGAAGACATCATATCATCAATAAACTACCTATTAAACTTATCACATGGGTTATATGCACCAGATGACATAGACCATTTAGCAAACCGTAGAATTAGATGTGTAGGTGAGCTGTTACAAAATCAATTTAGAATTGGTTTAGCAAGACTTGAAAGAGTAGTGCGTGAAAGAATGACAATTCAAGATTTAGATGTTGTTACACCACAAACATTAATAAACACAAAACCAATAACATCAGCAATAAAAGAATTCTTTGGAAGCTCACAATTATCACAATTCATGGACCAAACAAACCCATTATCAGAATTAACACATAAAAGAAGAATTTCTGCATTAGGACCTGGAGGTTTATCAAGAGAAAGAGCAGGATTCGAGGTTCGTGACGTACACTATACTCACTATGGAAGATTGTGCCCAGTAGAATCACCAGAAGGACCAAACATAGGATTAATATCTGCATTATCATCATTTGCAAATATTAATGAATATGGTTTCATAGAAACGCCATATAGAAGAATAGACCCTGAAACTCATAAAGTTACAGATGTAGTTGATTATATGAGTGCAGAGGCAGAAGATAAATGTTATATTGCACAAGCGACTGAACCATTAAACGAAGACGGTACATTCGTACATGACAGAATTAGGGTAAGATATAAAGATGAAATAATGGAAGTAGAAAAAGAAAAAGTACAATATATAGACGTTTCACCTAAACAATTAGTATCTATAGCTGCTGCAATGATTCCATTCTTAGAGCATGACGACTCTAAACGTGCGCTAATGGGTGCAAACATGCAACGTCAAGCAGTACCTCTAATGATTACAGATTCACCAATCGTTGGAACTGGTATTGAATACAGAGCTGCAAAAGACTCTGGAACACTAGTGTTGGCAGAAGATGATGGTGTAATTGAAAGAGTAACTGGAGATGCAATTACAGTTAAATATGAAAATGGAAAAACAGTAGTACATAAATTACAAAAATTCAAAAGAACAAATGGTGGAACATGTATAAACCAAAAACCAATAGTTGTAAGAGGAGAAAAAGTACACAAAGGTGACGCTATAGCAGACGGACCTTCAACACAAAACGGAGAAATGGCACTTGGTAAAAACGTACTTATAGCTTTTACAACATGGGAAGGATATAACTACGAGGATGCTGTGTTAATCAGCGAAAGATTAGTAAAAGAAGATGTATATACATCTATCCACATCGAAGAATACGATTGTGAATGCCGTGACACAAAATTAGGTGCAGAAGAAATAACACGTGATATTCCAAACGTTGGAGATGACGTATTAAAAGACTTAGATGAAAACGGAATAATAAGAATAGGTGCAGAAGTAAGACCAGGAGATATCTTAGTTGGTAAAGTAACACCAAAAGGAGAAACTGAACTTACAGCAGAAGAAAGATTATTACGTGCAATCTTTGGAGAAAAAGCTAGAGAAGTAAGAGATACATCTTTAAGAGTACCACATGGTGAAGCAGGAACAGTTGTAGACGTAAAAATCTTTACAAGAGAAAATTCAGAAGAATTAGCTCCTGGAGTAAATCAAGTAATTAGATGTTATATAGCAACAAAGAGAAAAATTTCAGTTGGAGATAAAATGGCAGGACGTCATGGAAACAAAGGTGTAATTTCAAGAATATTACCAGTTGAAGATATGCCATTCTTACCAGACGGAACTCCAGTAGACATTCTATTAAACCCACTTGGTGTACCATCACGTATGAACTTAGGGCAAGTACTAGAAGTTCACTTGGGATGGGCAGCTAGAGCATTAGGATGGAAAGTATCAACGCCAGTATTTGATGGAGCAAAAGAAAATGAGATAGTAGAATTATTAAAACAAGCCGGATTATCAGAAGACGGAAAAACAGTTCTATATGATGGAAGAACAGGAGAACCATTTGACAAGCCAATTACAGTTGGTGTAATGTACATGTTAAAACTACATCACTTAGTAGATGATAAAATACATGCACGTTCAACTGGACCATACTCATTAGTTACACAACAACCACTTGGAGGTAAAGCTCAATTTGGTGGACAACGTTTTGGAGAGATGGAAGTTTGGGCATTAGAGGCTTATGGTGCATCATATACACTACAAGAAATATTAACTGTAAAATCAGACGATGTTGTAGGTAGGGTAAAAACATATGAAGCAATTGTTAAAGGTGAAAATATACCTGAACCAGGAATTCCGGAAAGCTTTAAAGTTTTAATAAAAGAATTACAATCTTTAGGACTAGATATAAAACTATTATCACATGACAATGAAGAATTAGAACTTAAAGAAAATATTGAAGACGGAATAGAAATATCAGCAGAAGAAAGCAAAAAAATGATTGGTGAAGAAGAATTATCAGAAAGTGATGTTCAAGACGGTTATACAGAAGAAAGCGAAGATGAAGAAATGAATGATGATGATGACCAATTATATTCAGATTTTGTAGGAAATGCTGAAGACATGATTTATGACAATGATTTAGCAAACGACAATTTAAATGACGAAAATGATATAATTTAATAAATTTCAAAAAAGTTTTTTATCGACCCTAAGGAATTGCACAAGCAGTGGATAGAATAAAAAACCAGTTTGAAATTACCGAAATATATAGAGAGGAGAGAGTGTTAGCTAAAAAGTTAACATGACTTGGAAAATGGACGAATTAGAATTATTTGATAAAATAAAAATCGGAATTGCATCAGATGAAAAAATAAGAGAATTGTCAAAAGGTGAAGTAAAAAAACCAGAAACAATAAATTATAGAACATTAAAACCAGAAAGAGACGGATTATTCTGTGAAAGAATATTTGGTCCAACAAAAGACTGGGAATGTCATTGTGGAAAATATAAAAGGGTTAGATATAAAGGAATTGTTTGTGACAGATGTGGAGTTGAAGTTACAAAATCAAAAGTAAGAAGAGAGAGAATGGGGCACATTGAGCTTGCTGCCCCAGTAGCTCACATATGGTACTTTAAAGGAATTCCAAGCAGAATAGCATTAATACTAGATATATCTCCACGTAACTTAGAAAGAGTAATATACTTTGCATCTTACATAGTTACAGATAAAGGAACATCTGGACTAGAAAAATGCCAAGTATTAAACGAAAAAGAATACCATGAAGCTGAAGAAAAATACGGAAGAAAATCTTTCAAAGCTGAAATGGGAGCAGAAGCAATAAGAAAATTATTGGAAGAAGTAGATATGGAAAAATTATCTGCTAAAATCAGAAAAGAACTAGAAACAGCAAGTGAACAAAAAAGATTAAAATTAGTAAAAAGATTAGATACAATAGAAGCATTCAGATTATCAGGAAACAGACCTGAATGGATGGTAATGAATGTTGTACCTGTAATACCACCAGATTTAAGACCAATGGTACAATTAGATGGTGGAAGATTTGCAACATCTGACTTAAATGACTTATATAGAAGAGTTATAAACAGAAATAACAGATTAAAAAGACTATTAGAATTAGGAGCCCCTGAAATAATAGTAAGAAACGAAAAAAGAATGTTACAAGAATCTGTTGACGCATTAATAGACAACTCAAGAAGAGGAAGACCAGTTACTGGAGCTGGAAATAGACCATTAAAATCATTATCTGATATGTTAAAAGGAAAACAAGGTAGATTCCGTCAAAACTTATTAGGTAAGAGGGTTGACTATTCAGGACGTTCAGTAATTGTAGTTGGACCTGAACTTAAAATATATCAATGTGGTTTACCAAAAGAAATGGCTATAGAATTATTTAAACCATTTGTAATGAAAGAATTAGTTGGAAGACACATTGCACACAACATAAAAAATGCAAAAAGAATGGTAGAAAGATTAAGCCCAGAAGTTTGGGGAATATTAGAAGAGGTTATACAAGACCACCCTGTAATGTTAAACCGTGCGCCTACACTACATAGATTAGGTATACAAGCATTTGAACCTGTATTAGTAGAAGGTAGAGCAATAAAACTTCACCCACTTGTATGTACAGCATTCAACGCTGACTTCGACGGTGACCAAATGGCAGTTCACTTACCATTAACACCAGAAGCACAAGCTGAAGCAAGATTTTTAATGTTATCTACAAACAACCTATTAAAACCACAAGATGGTAACCCAGTTACAGTACCAACACAAGATATGATATTAGGTGCTTACTACTTAACAATGGAAGTTCCAGGAGAATTAGGTGAAGGAAAAATATTTAAAGACCCAGAAGAAGCAGTAGTTGCATATGAAAATGGTGCAGTTGGAATGCATGCAAAAATTAAAGTAAGAATGTCAAAAGAAATTGATGGAGAAATAAAACATAAATATATAGAAACATCAGTAGGAAGAATTATCTATAATGAAGGAATTCCTCAAGATTTAGGATTTGTAGATAGAACAGATCCAGAGAAAATGTTTGACTTAGAAATCAACTTTGTTGTTGATAAAAAAGCATTAGGACCAATAATTGCAAAATCTATAAATAAACATGGTTTATCAGAAACAGCAGAACTTCTTGACTACATAAAAGCTACAGGATTCAAATATTCAACCAAAGGTGCTATAACAGTATCAGTTGCTGATATTAAAATACCTGAAACTAAAAAAGAAATTCTATCAAATGCTGATAAAGAAGTTGACAATATAAGAAAACAATATAGAAGAGGTTTAATTACTAATAATGAAAGATATACAGCTACTATAAAAATATGGGAAAAAGCAACAAAAGATGTTGGAGACGAGGTTGCTAAAACATTCGAATCTTTAAACCCAATATTTATGATGGCAAAATCTGGTGCCCGTGGTAACATGAAGAACTTAAGCCAAATGGCTGGTATGAGAGGGCTTATGGCTGGAACAACAGGTAAAGCAATCGAAATACCAATTAAATCTTCATTCTTAGAGGGTCAAGATGCCTTAGAATATTTCGTATCTTCTCACCAAGCACGTAAAGGTCTAGCAGATACAGCGTTAAGAACAGCTGACTCTGGATACTTAACAAGAAGATTAGTAGACGTATCTCAAGATATTATAGTAAGAGAAGAAGACTGTGGAACTTCAGAAGGTATAACAGTTTATACAATAAAAGATGGAAATCAAGTAATTGAAAAAATGCAAGAAAGATTACTTGGAAGATATCCAGTATCTGACATTAAACATCCTGAAACTGGAGAAGTAATTGTCGATACAGAAACATTAATAACAGATGACATAGCAGAAAAAATAGTTGCAGCTGGCGTTGAAAAAGTTTATGTACGTACAGTATTAGGATGTAGAGCAAAACACGGTGTATGTCAAAAATGTTACGGAATGAGTTTGGCTAGAAGAAATAAAGTATCAATTGGTGAAGCAATAGGAATTGTTGCTGCTCAATCAATTGGTGAACCTGGTACACAGCTTACAATGAATACAAAACACGCTGGTGGTGCTGGTTCTGCCGATATTACACAAGGTCTTCCAAGGGTTGAAGAGTTGTTTGAAGCAAGAAAACCTAAGGGATTAGCAGTAATTACTGAAATTTCAGGTACAGTAAAAATTCAAGAAAATAAAAAGAAGAAAGAAGTTGTTGTTACATCTGATGATGATTCAAAAACATATTCTATACCATTTGGTTCAGAAATTATTGTATCTACAGGAGACATGGTTGAAGCCGGAGACCAATTAATCAAGGGTTCTATTAATCCAGCTGAAATCTTAGCTGTTAAAGGACCAGAAGGTGTATATGAATACTTAATTTCAGAAGTACAAAAAGTATATAGAAATCAAGGTGTTGATATAAACGATAAACACATTGAAGTAATTGCAAGACAAATGCTTAAAAAGGTTAAAATTGAAGATAATGGAGACACAAACATGTTCCCAGGTTCTTTAGTTGATATGTATGATTTCGAAGATGCAAACAATGAAGCTATAAGTAATGGTTTAAGACCAGCAACAGGTAAGAGAGTATTACTTGGAATTACAAAAGCTGCCTTAGCAACAGATAGTTTCTTATCAGCAGCATCTTTCCAAGAGACAACAAGAGTATTAACAGAAGCTGCAATAAAAGGAAAAGAAGACAACTTATTAGGATTAAAAGAAAATGTTATCATTGGTAAGTTAATACCTGCAGGAACAGGTATGCAAAAATACCAAAAAACTCAAATTGAAGTTGATAGACCTCAAAAAGAAGTAATAGACTCAAATGAAGAGGTAAATGCTAATGCTGAAACTTCAAATGAAAGTGTTATGGTCGAAGAACAAATAGATACTGAAAATAATACTGAATCAAAAGATTTTGCTAATTTCGAAAATGATACTATTCAAGAAGAAAAAACAGCTTTTGAAGAAATAAGCAATAATGAAGACAATGCATAGAAAATAAAGTTATCCAATTTAGGATAACTTTATTTTGGGGCTAAAATGCGGTTAAGTAAAAAAGTAAATGGACTAAAAATACAAACTTGTATTTATTGACAATAAAAATCAATGGTGTTATAATGCAAGCATAAAATAAAAGAAATAGGAAAAGAAATCCTAAGTATTTCAGGAAGGAATGATGAAAATGAGCTTAATTAACGAAAATTTTTTAGAATTAGAAGATAGTTATTTGTTTTCAACAATAGCTAAAAAAGTATCAAAATTCGTAGAAGAAAATCCAGATAAAAAGGTAATAAAATTAGGAATAGGAGACGTAACTAAACCAATTATTCCAGCATGTATAGAAGCAATGCATAAAGCAGTAGATGAAATGGGAACAAAAGAAGGATTTAGAGGTTATGGCCCTGAGCAAGGTTACGATTTTTTGAGAAAAGCAATTGTAGAAAATGATTATAAAGCAAGAGGAATACAAATAGATGAAGACGAAGTATTTGTATCTGACGGAGCAAAATGTGACTGTGGTAATATAGTAGACATATTTGCGCAAGAAAATATAGTTGCAATAACAGATCCAGTTTATCCTGTATATATGGATACAAATGTTATGTCTGGAAGAAAAATTACACTATTACCAGTAAATACCCAAAACAATTTCACACCAGAATTACCAAAAGAAAAAGTTGATTTGATATATTTATGTTTTCCAAATAACCCAACAGGAACAGTTTTAGGGAAAGAAGACCTAGAAAAATGGGTTAAATATGCAAAAGAAAATAAATCAGTTATACTTTATGATGCTGCATATGAAGTATTTATAACAGAAAGAGGTATTCCTCATAGCATATATGAAATTGAGGGAGCAAAAGATGTTGCTATTGAATTTAAAAGTTTTTCTAAAACAGCAGGATTTACAGGATTAAGATGTGGATATGTAATTGTACCAAAATCATTAAATGGATACACAAAAAGTGGAGAACAAGTTAGCTTAAACAAAATGTGGAATCGTAGAACTTGCACAAAATTTAATGGAGTATCTTACATAGTACAAAGGGCAGCAGAGGCAGTATACTCTGAAGAAGGACAAAAACAATTAAAAGAAAACATAAATTATTATTTAGAAAATGCTAGAATTATTAAACAAGGATTAGAAAAAGCAGGATTTACATGCTATGGAGGAGTAAATTCGCCATATGTATGGTTAAAAACGCCAGAAAATATTAATTCTTGGGAATTCTTTGATAAATTATTAAACGAAGCGGCTGTTGTTGGAACTCCTGGAGTGGGCTTTGGCGAATGCGGAGAAGGATATTTTAGATTAACTGCTTTTTCAACTAAAGAATTAACTGAAGAGGCAATAGAAAGAATTATTAAATTATTTAAATAAAGAAAACGAGCTAAAATCAATCAAAAATGAGAGGTTTTAGCTTGTTTTTATGACGGATTTTGTAATATTTTTGTAACAAAAATGTAACGAAAACTTAATGGTAAAAAGCTAAAAAAATGTAATAGTGTATGTTATAATATAGTAGGAAAATTAAATTCTTTATAGGGGAGGAATTAAGATAAATGAGGAGAACCAAAAACAATAATTTTAAAAAGAAAATATTAGTAATGCTAATATTATTTGTTGTTATTTTTAGTTTGACAAAATTAATAAATGCAGCAACAACTGAAAAAACTACAATTACATGTCAAGATGAAAATATGTACAATGCATTAAAACAAGCATTGAGTAGTAAGATAGCTTTAGGAGATGCAGATAATAATAATCGTACAATAAAAATTGCAACTGATCAAATTCCACAAATAAAAGAAATAAATCTAGAAAATAAACAAATTTCAAATATTTCAGGAATTGAAAATTTTACAGGTTTAACTACTATTAGTTTGGCAAATAACAATATTACAAGTATTGAGCCGTTAAGAAATTTAAATAGTATTACAGCTTTAAATTTAAATAATAACAACAATTTAGGCAACGGAATAAGTTCAGTATTATCAAGCAAAAGTACTATTCAAAATTTAGAGCTTGCAAGCACAGGACTTTCTAATATAGACTTTCTAGCAAATCTAAAAGAATTAAAAACATTAAACATAGCAAATGATAGTTACAGTAGCTTAATACCAATAGAAGGATTAACAACAATAACTAACTTAAATGCATCAGGAAACCAAAGTTTAAAAACAATAGAATCAATTTTAAAATTAAGAAATCTACAAATTTTAAACATATCAAATACAGGTGTCACAACATTAGAATTAGATAGTGATAATGAAATTGGAATATACAATTTAAGAAATTTAACTGAATTATATGTAAGCGGGTTAGATGTAGATACAGTAGAACCCATTATTAGAACATATTATGATGAACATGCTGTAAAAAATGAATGGGGAGAATATGAAGGAAGAGATGTTATATTCTTAAATAAATTAAAAACATTAGACATAAGTTATATAAATAGAGATGGAAATATGTACATGCCTTCATTTTACGATTTAGCAAAATTAGAAACATTAGAAAAATTATACATGCAAGGAGATAGTTTAACAGATGTATATGACTTATATTTACTAAATAATCTTACAGAAGTTAATCTAAAAGACAATAATATAGAAGATTTATCAGGATTAATGCATATTGAACAAAAATATTCAGATGACGGAGAAAGCATGTATTATGAAGTTACAACATTAAAAGCTAAAAAGATAGATTTAAGTAACAATGAAATACAAGAGGTGGATATTTTCGGAGCGGCGTATACGGTAGATTATGTAAAAGATAATTGGGATGATAAAAATCCTACGATTAAATTTAATGATAATAAATTCCTTGATGTAACATTATTAAATTTATCAGGAAATCACATACATTATACTGTACCTCTTGAATCAATTTCAAAAGATGCTTTGCAATTATATGATCAAGTAATAGATATGCCAATATATAAAAAAGATGCAAATGTAGATCAGTATATTTTATTACTAGAAATTATGCAAGCTTCAAAAAAGAGTACAAGTAAGTTCTATTCTGCAAATGCTACATATGAAACAGTAGGATGTACTTTAAATAATGATTCAAATTATCAAGAACCAGGATTATACAATGTTATAATAAGTAAAGATAAAACAGAAGAAGATAAAATGAGTGTAACTTTACATGGTGGGATAGGTGACGGAACAGTAGTAAACTTTAATATAACAGATGATCCAATAGCTATAGACTCATTAATGTTTAATGATGCAAACTTAGTAAGTGCAATACAAAGAGAATTTTATAAACAAGATAATGTAGAATATTTGGTAGGACAAAAAAATATATTAAATGTTAATCACTATGGAATATCTGAAGTTCAAGAATTAGACTTATCAAACAATGATATATCAGACATAAAAGGTATGGAAAACTTTGATAGTTTAAGAATATTAAATATTTCAGGAAATAAAAATATAAAAACACTACAACCTTTAAGTTATTGTTATCAAATGGAAGAACTAAACGCTTCTGGAACTTCAGTTGCAAATAATATTTCTGCAATTGAACAAATGAGATACTTAAAAATATTAACATTAAATGGTGTGGGATTAACTAAAATTGATAGTATAAATAACCTAACACAAAAATTCTTAGATAACGAAGAAGAAACTGTACTTACAGATTTAGATTTATCAGCAAATAATTTGGAGAATATAAATGGAGTAGAAAAAATAACAACACTTAAAAAATTAACAGCAACAGGAAATAAAATAAAACAACTACCAGATTTAAGCAAATTAGAACAACTTGAAAGATTAACAATGTATTCTAATCAAATAACATCAATACCAAAGATTAGTACATCTAAAAAATTAAAATACATAAACTTTTCAGATAACAAATTAAGTGATATATCTGAACTTAAAAATTTAACAGATGTAATTGATTTAAATTTAAGTAATAATATACTAGATGATGACGACCTAGATCAAATAAAAAATATGACAGTAAGCCAAAGCCTTATGATTGCTGGAAATAGCATTTCTGATATTTCAACATTAAGGACAAGTATTTCAAAAGTTACAAAATTAGATGTTTCTAACAATTTAATACAAGATGTAAGTATAATAGACAGTAGAATTCAACAAAACTGTGAACTAAAAGCAGATAATCAAAAAATAGCTTTAACATTAAGCAATGCAAATCAACAAAATGAGATATCAATTGATTTACCACAAATATTTACAGCTGCTAAAAATCAATCAAGCAAATTCTATACAGTAAGTGATTTTGAAGCTAAAAATTGTACTGTAAATGGAGACAAATTAAATATTAACTTAAAAGAATTAGGAAATAATATAGCATCAGTAAAAATAGTAAATGGAAAAGCAGATGGAACTACATTATCAGTTGTAGCACCAATAAATGCAGAAATTACTTATAGCACAAAAGATTTAACGAAAAGCAGTGTTACAGCAACAATAAGATTTACAAATAGAGATAATGTAACAATTAAAAATAATGGCGGAAGTAACCAATATGTATTTAATAAAAATGGAGAATTTACATTTGAATATGTAGATGAGTTTGGAGTAGAAGATTCTGTTACAGCAAATGTAACTTGGATAGATAACGAAAAACCAACAATTACAGGCGTTGAAGATGGCAAATCATATAGCCAAGCAGTAACTCCAGTAATTAAAGACAACAATCAAATTGCAAGCATAACTTTAACAAAAGATGGAAATGATGTTTCAAATTACACATCAGGAAGCAAAGTTTCAGAGCCAGGACAATATGTATTAACAGCAGTTGATACAGTAGGAAATGAAGCAAAAGTTTCTTTTACAATAAAAAATGAAGAAAAACTAACTTCAACTGAGTATACTGTAGATGAACAATCAAAACTTGTAACAGAAGTTGAATTAGAAACTAGCGTAAGTACATTTAAAACAAAAATAAGTGGTATAACTAATTACACAATTGAAGATAAAAATGGAAAAACTTTAACAAATAGTGACCTTATTCCAACAGGAGCTGTTTTAAGAACAAATGTAGGCGAATACAAATTAGTAGTTACAGGAGATTTAAATGGAGATGGAAAATTAAACATCAACGACTTAGCACAAGCTCAAAAAATCTTTTTGGAACTTGCTGAACCAGAAGAGTTAAAAGTAAAAGCAGCAGACTTTAAGAAAAATGGAAGTATTGATATAACTGATTTGTCAAAATTACAAAAAATGTTCTTAGGAATATAAGGTAAAAAACTTGTTTTAGTTATAAAAAATACAAAGGAAAGGAATGTTAAAAAATGAAAAAAATATTATCAAGTATTATTTTAATATTAGTTGTAATTGCAGCTTTAAGTACAATTTCAAATGCAGCTGCATTACAAGCAACAATTTCAATTACACCAGACAAAACAGAAGTTAATCCAGGAGATTCAGTTACATTTACGTTAAAATTAATTAATGGAGATGATGTTGGGGCAGCATCAGGAGTCATTCAATATGATACTAATTTCTTTGAAAGTATGACACATTCAAGTGGCATTGGAATTAACACAGGAACTGGTAAATTTTCAATGTTTGTTACACCAGGTGAACCTAATATAGGAACATTTACATTAAAAGTAAAAAGCACTGCAACTGGAACAGGAAATGTTAAGTTTACTGAATTAGAGGCAAGTGATAGTGAAGATATTGCAACTACACCAGATGTTTCAATTGATATAAAAATAAAAGAAACAACAGAGCAACCTTCAACAAACCCAGGAACAACGGGAGGAAACACAGAAGAAAAACCTTCAACAGATCAAGACCCAACAAAGAGCCCAACAACAGACGAAGATCCTACAAAATCACCAACAAACCCAGGGTCAACAGATTCACCTTCAACAGGAGATTCTAAAGGAGAAACACAAAGTCCAACAACAGATGGAGATGAAAATAAAAGCCCAGTAACAGGTGGAGATTCAACAGGAAATCAAGCAAATAATGAGCAACAAAATCCAACAACTGGAGTAGCTCAAGATGGAAATAAAGACCAAACACAAAATGAACAAAAACCTGCAACAAATGAAGAACAAAAAGCAAATAGCAGCAATGAAGTAAAATCATCAAATGATAACACAGCCTCAAAAACAGCATTACCTAACACAGGTTTGCCAACAGGAATAATTGCAGTTGCAGTAGTAGGAATAGTAGCAGGAATATTCTATACAAGATTAAAAAAATATAAAGATGTTAAATAATAAAAACAAAGATTTACATAGAGAACTTAAATAAGGACAAAATTGCTCTTGTTTAAGTTCTTTTTTATCCCAAAATTAATAAATGTAATATTCAAACCCTTAACGTAGTAATGCGTAACGAAAATTAGCAATTTTACAAATTTTGTAATAAAAAAGAAATAAAAAAGTAATATTTTGTTAATATAGTACAAAGTTAGAAATTCCGTAAATTAAAAAAAACATGCTTTTGAACATAGGAAAAATCTTCTATTTACAATAAAAACAGTACATGTTATAAATAGTATATATAAATTAAAGAAAGGAAAAGAGGTAAAATGAAGAAAAAAATATTTATAACAATAATATTTTTTGCCGCCTTTATAGTAGTTATTTTAAATATTCAGCTAAGAAAAACAACAATTGAATATTCAATTAAAGGAAAACAAGTTGTAAGCAAAAATTCTACTGAAAAGGAGTACTATGATGTTACAACATTTGGTGCAAATGGACAAGACAGCCAGAATGATGCACTTGCCATTCAAGAAGCATTAGATAAAGCAAAAGAAACGAATAGTGATATTATAGTTTATGTACCAGAGGGAACATATTATATAGATAGACAGCTAAAAATCTATTCAAATACAACGTTAAGTTTAAATGATAATGCAGTAATTATTAATTCAACAGGAAAAGTGCAAATGCTTAGGACCGGACATTTAAATAGTGACGGAACAGATTGTAGTGGAGCAACGTGTACACATGGTGGTTACACACAATGGGAAAACATTACAATTGAAGGAGGAACATGGGATTTTAATAATGATGGTAGCGGAAATTCAAACGGAATTTATACACCTCATGGTCAAGGCCTTACAATAAGAAATGCCACATTTATGAATAGTTCTGGACACACATTAAATGTTTCAGCATCAAAAGATATTTTAATTGAAAATGTAATAATAAAAAATCAAATTAGTAGTGAACCTAAAAAAGCAGATGATACAAATGAGTCAATACATTTAGATTCTGCAACAACAGGAGGAGAACCATGGGCTTATCCGATTGATAACACACCGATTAAAAATGTTACGATACAAAATTGTACATTTGAAAATGTATTATGCGGAATAGGATCACATTTAAATTACAGTGACGAAAACGTAATGGAAGATAACATTATTATAAAAAATAATACATTTAAGGATGTAAAATGTTATGCAATTAATATATATGCACATAAAAATGTAGAAATTTATGGAAATACTGCTACGGGAAAAAATACAAACAATATATTAAGTAATACAAATGAAGCCTATGGATTTGTACATACTTATTATGCTAATGCTAATATTCATGACAATAAAGTAAAAAACTTTGAATATACTGTCATAAAAGATACTAAAAATTCAGAGTATACTATTACTTGTGATGATGAAAGAATATGTAATAAATTCTTTATAATAGAGTATGAACCAAATGGTGGAACTGGAACAATGGAGCAAACTGTTGTAGAATATGGTGTAAGCAAAAAACTTTCAAAAAATAAATTTAAGAAATATGGATATAAATTTGGAGGATGGACTGCGCATAGAACATATCCAGGAAGTTTTACGTGGATTTGTACAGACAATAAATGGTATACAGAAGAAGAAATTGAACAAAACGGATACACTAAAGCAATTTATAAAAATGAGCAAGGAGTTGCTAAAACTGGATGGTGGCATCATTCAATAGTAGAAATGTATGCACAGTGGATAAAAAGAGAAAAAATAGAAATAAGCTCAAAACCTACTAAATTAACATATCTTCAAAACAGTGAAAATTTAGATTTATCAGGAGGAGTAATAGAATCCACATATGAAGACGGAAGTAGTGATACAATTGATTTAACTGACGAAAATGTACATGTAACAGGATTTAATAACTCTAAATTTGGAACTCAAACATTAACTGTTGATTATGAGGGAAAACAAACAACATTTGAAGTAACAGTAACACAAAAGTTAACATCAACAAAATATACAGTAGATGAAGAACAAAAAATATTAACAGATATTGAACTAGAAACAACTGTAGATACATTTAAAAATAAAATAAACGGTGTATATAATTACACAATAAAAGACAAAAATGGAAAAACTTTAGCAAATAGTGATTATATTCCAACAGGTGGAGTTTTAGAAACAAGTGTAGGAAATTATACACTAATTGTAAGAGGAGACTTAAACGGAGATGGAAGCCTTAAACTTAACGATTTAGCAATGGCTCAAAAAATCTTTTTAGAATTATCTGAACCGGAAAATTTGAAAGTAAAAGCTGCAGATTTA
>JAFTFU010000095.1 GCA_017458285.1 Clostridia bacterium
ACAGTCAAGTGGCGTCTGTAACATAAAGAAAAACACAGTAGACTATGCTTAGTTTTCTGTGTTTTTTTCTAATTTCATTTAGAGGTGAATTAATTGGTAGTTATTAGAGGTGCCCTTAATATAGAACTAAAATAAAGTATAGGTAGAGGAATTAAAGTTCAAAAGTAAAATGTTAATTGAATAAAAAGCACTCGAAGACAAGTGCTTTTTAATTTCTATGAATATTAAATTTGTTTCGGTACCTTTCTATGACAAAAAAACTCGCCACTAACGAGTTTTTTTATTTTTATTATTTCATTACAATCCTGGTGCTACTCCAAGTTCAGATTCTAACATCCAAATTGTTTTTTCAATATCACCTTTAGCATCAGCAAAGAGACCATTTGTGACATCGTCATCTTCTTCATCTGTTGCATGGACACCATCTTGGAAAAGATCTGACAAATATTTGTAAGCTTTAACAACTTCTGTCAAACGTTCCTCTGTCGTTTTATCCCAAGTAGCAGTTTCAAGCTCGATCTTCGATAACTCATCAAATTCTTTCAATGTTGAGACTGGAGAACCACCAATAGTAATTAATCGTTCTGACAAAACATCTAAATGACTATTTAGACCGTCCATTAATTCATCCATTTTAGGATGTAATTTCATAAAGCCAGGGCCGCGTAAGTACCAATGTACTTGATGCACCAAAGCGGCTGCTTTTGATAAGTCTGCAACGGATTGATTCAAAACTGCTTTCGTTTTTTCTCTAGACATTTTTCTCCTCCATCAGAACCTATAAGTAATTTTCAAAAAGTTACTACTTACAAAGTCTCTTGCTAAGTTGATTAAATCAGAAACATTTGCTCAAGGTTATCTTTAATTAACATCTATAAAGATCACCCCAACAATCTCATTATAGAAAAAAATCAGTATTTTATCAAATATTTAGGTACTTTTTTCGTATGAATAAGTATGACTATTTTCTTAATTTTTACACTTGGTACAATTTGGGGTTCTTTCTTTGGTTTGATGATTGATCGCTTACCGGAACATTCCATCGTACATCCTAGATCTCATTGCTTAGACTGCGGTCAAATCCTAATTTGGCGAAATTTGATTCCTATTATTTCTCAACTTATTAATGGTGCGAGATGCCGATATTGCAAGATAAAATTAACCTGTTGGTATAGTATTTTAGAGTTAGCATGTGATGTTTTGTTTGTCATGGGTTGGTTAGAAAAAGTTGATCTCACTTTTTCTTTGATTTGCCTCGCCTCTTTCTTAATGGTTGGATTTGACCTCAAAGCTCATGCTTTTCCTTTGGGGATATGGCTCATCTTTTTTGCGCTCCTGAGTTTCACTTGTCCTTACAATATAGGCGTTTTATTGTGTATTTTCATTGCAATTGTGACAGAACTTTTTTCTCTCAGAATGGGTAGTGGAGACTGGGGTTCTTCATAAAAATACAATCGAATATCTGATTGACTTAATGTAGATATAGTAAAACAACATTTTTCATGAAGTTTAAAAAAGCTACCACAAGCTTTTTTGATAACAAGACAACAGAGCATACTTTGTTGGACTGTTTTGAAGATTAGTGATATACTATATATATTGTAGGACAACTAAGTTGTGCAAAATAGGTGTACTTACTGATTAAAAATACAACGAAAAATAAGGAAGGTAAAAAGTATGGACGAACTTTTAAGAGAAGCAGTAAATAAATGCTACAAAAATAATGATTTTATTAAACAATATAATAGAGTGACGAGTAGCAAAATTAAAAATACAAAACAACCTATTGATATTTTAATCGATGATGCAACAGGTGTGACCGACATTGAGCTTTTAAAGTTTATCCTATTTGTTCATAAATATGTTGTTACCCCTATTGTTTAAAGGAGATCTATGAGTAAAATAGGCTATGCTAGAGTAAGTAGCAAGGAACAAAACCTTGATAGGCAACTACAAGCCTTAGAGAGTGTCTCTAAGGTCTTTTCAGATAAACTGAGTGGTGCTACTACTGAAAGACCTCAATTAAAGGCAATGTTAGACTTTATACGTGACGGCGATATTGTCGTAGTTGCTGAGTTAGATCGACTAGGTAGGAATAACAAAGACTTAACCGAGATTATGAATGTCATACAGCAAAAGGGTGCAACCCTGGAAGTTTTAAATCTTCCATCTATGAATGGTATTTCAGATGATAATTTAAGAAGGCTGATTAATAATTTAGTTATCGAACTTTATAAGTACCAAGCAGAGTCTGAGCGAAAAAGAATTAAAGAAAGACAAGCACAAGGTATTGCACTTGCAAAAGAAAAAGGAAAATTTAAAGGCGGTCAAAGAAAATTTAAAGAGAACGATCCTAGATTAAAATTGGCTTTTGATTTATTTTTATCAGGAAAAACAGATAAAGAAGTAGAGGAACAAACAGGTATTAACCGTAGAACTTTTAGAAGATATAGGGAAAGACACAATATTTATAGAATAAAAAAATAAGGGGGGGGTTATGGATATAACAGAATTTAGTATGCGAGCTTTAAATAGTGAAGTTCAAATGATTGATGATTTTAATTTTTTTGATCAAAAAGTTAATTCCTTTAAAAATGATTTATATCTATCCCCTTATGCCACAATTAAAGAGGTTGTTCTATGGTGTGATGTATTGATCAAGTATGAAGCGCAAATTGACATATTATGCCAGGAAGCAAAAAATGCAATTCTTAAAAAAATGATTAAAATAAACTCAAAAACTATTAAAAGTCATTTTGATGTTGATGAACAAACTATTTCTGTATGGTCTGATTATATATTAGATTTAATAGAATTAGATAAAAGGTATCAAGAAGTCATTTATAGTTTTTGTATATCTATTGATAATTGTGTTCGTTATATAATTTCATATTCAAAAGATTTAGCTGAGTATGAAATGAATTTACCTGAAATTATGGAGAGAGTTAAAAATTTAGGTACATGTCATTGGTTAAATATGCAGTCAAAAACTGATGTGGTAGGCAATATCTTGAATTAAAAAAATATTTCCAAAAACAGTATACACCTATATGTTTTTATGATATAATATGTTTATAAATTAAAAAGAGGAGGTAGAGCTATTAAAGAAATAATAGACGATAAACTCTATAGTCTTACTGATGCCAGTAAAGCTATAGAAAAAAATGTTCACTATTTTGGCAATTTAAAAAAACAAAGGCCTGAATATTTCGATGAAGTCGAATTGTTATCGATCGGTTCTGTAGTAGTTTTAAAAGGTAGTGACATAAAAAAAGTTTTAAAAAGGGTAAAAAAAGAGGGCGACCCTCCACTAATTAAGTAGTGCAGGGTCGTTTAAGAAAGTTGTCCCACCAACTTTCTTAAACCCTCTTTTTATATTATACTAAAAAAAAATTTTGTGGGCTTTGTTTAGGAGAGTAGAAAGATGAAAAACAAGCACAAATTTGAATTACAGAAGAGCAAAGCAATTCTGTTATGCGGAGCATTATTAGCAACTGTGACTTTTGCCACAGCGCAAGCTAATGCTGATGAACAAACAGCAACACCAACAGTAGCTACAAAAAATGTTGTTAGTGATGCCACTAAACCTAAAACTGAAGATGCTAAGAAATTAGAGCCAACTTCAGATAAGGTTGAAGTGGTTGAAGTTCCTAAAAACGATAATTTGACTGGATCACTTGATGAAGCCAGTAAAACAGGAACAAAACCAGAAATAACGCAGACTGATACTGAAAAAGTTGAAAATGAAGCGCAAGCAAATTCAGACTATGATAAACAGGCTGAAGCAATTAAAAAGCAAACTGAAGAAAAGCAAAAAGAAATTGATGCTTACAATGCTGAAAAAGCACGTGTAGAAGCCGAGAATAAAGTAATTGCTGAAAAAAATAAAGCTAAAAAAGATGCTTTTGATAAAGCAATGCAAGAATTCCTTAAAGGTACTAATGCTACAGCAACAGTTTCAGCAAAAACTCAAAATGTTGACAATCAAACTTTTGGCGATTCATTCATGACTGCTAAAACGGATAATGAAGGTAACTTTACTTTGACACATGATATGAATGATGGTGTTAACATCATTGGTCAAGGTAACCTTACAGGAAAAATTTATTACGTAGTTGTTTCTAATGGCGATGGTTCTGAAAATGTAACAGTTAGCAGAATTGACTTACATCAATACGCCTACAGCAATTTTACTAAAAATTCTGCTGTCAATAAAAATATTAATTTTCACGTATATGATATGAACGGTAATGAGCTATATTCAGTATTTCATGATGGAGAAAGCTCGTTCACTGCTGATATTAATAAGTCTTATGACACAAACAAGACTTTTACAATAAAACCAGGTCAAACAACTGATGTTTTCCAAGTATTAAATATTGACGATAATTGGATCTATAATACACATGGTCAAGTAACAGTACAGTTTCAAAATAAAAATGCAACACCTGTAAAACCTAAATATGATAATGAAAACCCGTTGCCAACTGCTCCTAAAGAGCTTGCTGTTTCATGGCACTTAAATGGCTATGAAAAAGAAAAACCAGTAACTCCAGTAGTCCATACAGTAACTCCGACTACTCCAGTTCAAAAAGCAGCGATCTTGCCAGTAACAGGCGAAAGTAGCAATATTTTTGCTACTATCTTTGGAGGTCTTATGTTAATGTTTAGCTTCCTAAGTTTCAAAAAGATTAAGAAAAATATATAAATATTAAAGAATATAAGCTCTTTTGAAAAAAAGGGTTTATATTTTCATATATTTATATATTTTGATAGATAATAGTATAAAGGAGAAGATTATGACAACAGTAATTTTAGCTGAGAAACCTAACCAAGCCTTAGCTTATGCAAATGCATTGAAAAAAAGCGATAAAAAAGATGGCTATTTTAAAATTCAAGATCCAATATTTTCAGATGAAACGTTTATTACGTTTGGTTTTGGCCATTTAGTCGAATTAGCAGAACCAGGCCATTATGATGAAAAATGGAAAAATTGGAAATTGGAATCTCTACCTATTTTTCCTGAACAATATGATTTTGAAGTAGCAAAAGATAAAGGAAAACAGTTCAAAATTGTTGCTGAATTGCTAAAAAAAGCAACTACAATAATTGTTGCAACAGACAGTGATCGAGAAGGCGAAAATATAGCGTGGTCGATTATTTATAAAGCAAATGCTTTTTCGAAAGATAAGACATATAAACGATTATGGATCAACAGTTTAGAAAAAGATGTGATCCGTACTGGTTTCCAAAATTTACAACCAGGAATGAATTTTTATCCTTTTTATCAAGAAGCACAAACTAGACAAATAGCTGACTGGTTAATTGGAATGAATGCTAGTCCATTATATACATTAAACTTACAAAAAAAAGGTGTACAAGGCACATTCTCAGTAGGTCGTGTGCAAACACCAACATTATATTTAATTTATCAAAGACAATTATCTATAGAAAATTTTAAGAAAACACCCTTTTTTGAGATTGAAGCTGATATTAAAACAGATAAAGGGTCATTTAAAGGCCATATTAGCCCTGTACAGCGTTTTGAGGACAAAGATGCACTTTTATCCTTTGTTGCTTCTAAAGGTGCTAAAACAGGCCAACAGACTGGTATAATTGTTGATGTTCAAACCAAAGAGAAAAAAACTAATAGTCCCAATTTGTTTTCTTTAAGTAGTTTACAATCACAAGCCAATCAGATGTATAAAGCGACTGCTAGTGAAACTTTAAAAGCTATGCAAGGACTTTATGAAGCCAAGCTATTAAGTTATCCGAGAACTGATACACCATTTATCACTGTAAATGAATTTGCTTATTTAAAATTAAATTTTGAAAAGTATTGTCAATATTTAAATACTGATTTAGATATGATTCAGATTGAGCCTAGGAAGCGTTACGTAGACGGTAATAAGGTACAAGAACACCATGCCATCATTCCTACCAAACAAATTCCTAGTGAAGCTACACTAGGGAAATTAAGCGATCTACAACGAAAAATTTATACTTTGGTTGTTAAGACGACACTAGCAATGTTTTTATCAGATTATATCTATGAAGAAACGAATATACAAACCAAAGTATCTGAATTGCTCTTTCAATCTATAGGAAAGACACCTATAAATGACGGTTGGAAAGTTTTATTTAAACAACAAAAGCAAGATGAAAAAGATGAAGCTCAGACCTTGCCATTAGTTACAGTGGGACAAAATGCTGAAGTTAATGTAAAAGATGTAAAAAAAGAAACACAACCCCCAAAAGTATTTACTGAAGGAACGCTTTTAACTGCCATGAAAACAGCTAATAAAACGGTTGATGATGAAGAAGCAATTAAAATTTTACAAGAAGTAGAGGGCATAGGGACAGAAGCAACAAGAGCAAACATAATTGAAACATTGAAACAAAAAGAGTACATTCAAGTACAAAAAAATAAGCTTGTTGTAAC
The DNA here is from genome assembly GCA_017458285.1 of Clostridia bacterium. Taxonomy (GTDB): domain Bacteria; phylum Bacillota; class Clostridia; order TANB77; family CAG-508; genus CAG-269. The sequence continues at coordinate 6,443 of JAFTFU010000095.1, forward strand.
TGAAAAAGGGAAGTTATTATGTCAAGCTGTAGAAAAACAGCACCTTTTAACAAGTGCAGAGATGACCGCAAAATGGGAAACATACTTGAAAAAAATTGGTAAAAAAGAAGGTAATCAAGATACTTTTATAGATAATATAAAAAAATTTATTACACATTTATTAGAGGGCGTACCTGGAGATATTGAGGAACTTAATTTTAATGATTACCAGGTAGAAAAAGAAAAAGAAATTGAAAAAAATATTGTTGGTAAATGTCCTAAATGTGGCAATAATATTGTACTGAAAAAATCTTTCTTTGGCTGTTCAAAATATCCTGAATGTGATTTCACTTTAGCAGATAATTTCAGAAAGAAAAAGCTTACAAAAACAAACATTAAACAATTACTGGAGGGGAAAGAAACAGAAATTAAAGGGATCAAAACAAAAGAGAAAAAAACATATGATGCAAACGTAAAAATTGGAGAAAAGGGATATATTGAATTTATCTCCTTTGTAAAATAGCAGAGAAAGCCCTAATTTTAGGGCTTTCTTGTATAATCACAAATCACAAATCACAAGTGATTAATCACAAATCACAAGTGATTAATCACAAATCACTTGTGATTTGTGATTATCAATGTTATAATGGATATATAAATATAAAATATGGGGTGTATAATGGATCAAAAAGAAAAGAAATTACTTAA
>JAFTFU010000096.1 GCA_017458285.1 Clostridia bacterium
TCAAGGTACTATTCCTCGGAAATCTCTATGTGGCTTTCAACAGACCCAATGGCAGATAAATATCCGTCATTATCTCCTTATAACTATTGTGCAAATAATCCAATTAAACTTATTGACCCGAATGGCGAAGAAACTACAGATTTTATAAATGAAAATGGAGAGTTGATTAAACATATTGAAGATGGGAGTAATGCTGTATTTAAACTCCATTTAACAGGTAAAACATTGAAGTTTTCAGGAGGAAAAGCCTTTTTTGAATTTTCTCACTATGATCAACAGCAAGGAGGTAATAATGACATCAACATTAATGCTGTAATTGATTATGCACAAGAATATTCTAGAGAAAATTATTCTGCAGATGGTAATACTACATACTGCAATTATGCAACTGAATTTGTGACACAATCTTTTGTATCCGCAGCAAATGCTGCGGGTTATGAGGTTTATGGAAATGAATTTGTAAAAGGAACCGCTATTGATATTTATAATGCCAACATTCCTAAAGAACTTCTATTGAATAATAATCAACAAGCAATAGAGAAGGCTCGCCAAACAAATAATGGACAGAATATTAATGTAGTAATAGGCACAACTCCAGGGCATGTATTAACATTTACTAGAGAAGGACAGTATTCTAACGTAGGTGGTAGTAGAGGTAATACTGTACAGTCATACCCATGGTTAAATGATGTAAATAATTCAAAATTCTTTTTTATTCATGCTTATAAGTTGCCAACAGTAAAATTACAAGAAATAAGAGTTACACCATGAAAATAATAAAAACAATCTTAATTATAATATTTATAGGGTGGCATTATATATGTTTTTGCCAAAATACTTCTATTATATTTGATACAGTCAAATGTTCTTTGACATCAGACTATATTATTGATTATTATCCAAAATTAAATCCTTTTTCTAATGATAGATATATACTTTGTACATTAAAATCAATGATTGCAGGCAAGAATGATATTGTATGTTTTTATGATATAGAAAATGATACCATAAATATCATAGATAGTGTGAGTATCTATAATATTATTACTAAAGATAAAATTGAAAAAAAATATACTAAGTTGTATATTGGCATAGATAAAGATTCCTTATTCTTCTATGATGAAGTTACTCAACTTTATTATAAATCTATATATCCATTCAATAAATCAACTATTTATAATGGAGATAAACAAGAAATTTTTGAAAAAATCAGACAATTAAAACTTATAAAAAACAATAACGAATTTATAATACCAAATAATTTTAATTTGGTATATTGCGATTCAAATTATTTATTTCATTACTCTCTTAAATTAAACCAAATATATAAGTTACGAAAAATGTCAGGTAAGTTTGAGGGGTATATGTTTCAGTATTCTAATGATACACTAATACTTGTGTCTGGTGTTTTTGACGGTCTAAATGATTTTTATGAAATACCCTACTTCTATGATATCAATACTCATTCAATCAAAGACATTTTGTTTGACAATACAAAATGTCTTTATAAATTTCTTTATTATGACAGAATGACACAAATGGCAGTTATTCAGTTAAATAATAAGTTATATAAAGCAATGATAGAAAAAGATAAAAACTATTCTTTAAAAATTGGTGAAGTTTTATTAGATTTAAATAATATCAAAAAACATAATATATTGTATGATGTATTTAAAATAAACGATAAATATATAATTAAGAAACAGTCTGATTTTAAATGTAATTATTTTATTTTCATACAATAATGTGATACCTTAAAAATTACCTTAGTAAGAACTTTTTTGTATTAGTCTAATTTTAATCTTGTAACTTAAAGGACAAAATTAATGATAAAAACTTGTCCTGAAGGGTTTCTTAGTTGGTGCATTCTTTTACGATACTGCATATTAGAAAAATTGAAATTGGTATAATGGTCAAAATTAAAGAGCGAAAAGAACAAATTAATCACGTATATTAAATTTTCCTTATGATATCCTGTCTTTTTTCAAAATAATAACTTTGTTTTCTCAAAATTTTATATCTTTGCACCATGAATGCATCCAATTCTGAAATACAATCAAAAGGAACAACTGTTATTTGTAGTTATTTTTCTACAAGTTCTGCTTACTTTTTTAACGGAAAAGAGAAAGACTATGAAAGTGGCTTTCATTACTATGGTTCAAGGTACTATTCCTCAGAAATTTCTATGTGGCTTTCAACAGACCCAAGGGCTGATAAATATCCATCATTATCTCCTTATAACTATTGTGCAAATAATCCAATTAAACTTATTGACCCAAATGGCGAAGAATTGGAACCAGTCTATTCTTCAAATGGAGAATTTAAAGGCACAACAAAAGAAGGTTTTACTGGTACTATATATATTTATGATGGAAATGAAGATTTTTCCAAAATGTCTGCAGAGAAATTTAATATGGTTGAAGGGCAAGAAATATTAGAACGGTCATATAATAGAATGTCACCAGAAGCAATCGCTAAAATTTGGACGGATGTTGTTTCAAGAATGAACGGATATGATATTTTTGGAAAAATATTTTCGTTATCAGAAATTAATGACATTTTGTATGACCCCAATAAAGTAGAAAGTAGATCTGCCAATTGGGTTACAACTATGCCAAATAAAACTATTTTTGGAGGAAATAAATCTAATTCATATTTACATACAGTAGAAAATCTTCAGATGTCAATAATTGTGCATGAATGGTATTCTCATATCATAGAAGGTGTCAGTGATAGAAACAAAAATCATAGTAAGGCATTTGAAAATGTTTTAAATTATGTAGAACAAAATAATATACATGTTACGGAGGATTATCTAAGATTTAATAAAACTCAATTATCAAACTATAAAAAGAAAGAAGACCGACAATGAAAAGATTATATATATTTATATTTGTTACATCACTTTTTATATTTTTTGAGACAGAATGTCAGAATGATACAATATTTATAAATTCTGTTAATTTCTGTGATGTAAGTCCGTCTATAGAATATGCGATTTATAATGATTCTGTCAGAATAACGTTTACCAAAAAGATTTATAGTTATGAAAGAAAATCTTTTATGTTTACAGAAATAGATACCGTTATATTTAATCCGGACATATCCATACGGTTAAAAGATATAATAAGAACTTTTTTTATAGAAAAATCAACAAAAATTATTGAATCTTCACAAAAAAGAGGTTATATACAGACTGACGGAGGGTTTATACTTGTGAAATATGATAATACAATAAATACTATCCAGTACGAAGATGAAGAATTTCTTTATACTATCAATGAAACGGTAAAAAATTGGATAGAGGATTTATGTATATTAACAGCAAACGTTACTTTTCCCTAAAACTTATGAAATTTACATGTAAACTATCAATTATAAAAGGTGTTATTATATACAAGGAGAGTGAGCGTAGTTCTACTCAATCAGGATGGATTTATTCAGATGAGAATGATTCTATAAGAAAAGTAAAGACCCTGCAAGAAAAAAATAAACCAATAATATCAATACAGAAGGATTACATAAAATGAAAAAAATAATTATTATCTTGTTGGCTCTCGTAAATATCTTTCTAATAATAACTGTTGTGAACATCAACAAAGAACGCAGACAGTTCAATACATTTGTCAACAGCCTAATTCAGAAAGAACTCTCAGATAATGAGATTTTGAAAATAAAGGAGCTTCACTCCCTGACGGAATATTGCTATACACATAATAATAATGATTCTATAATTAAGTTTATTAATGTAAATAAAATGTATTTTGGCAATAGTAATGACGGATTGAGGACATTATATCACAATATTGCAAAAAGTAATAAGAAAGATTATTTACGTTTTATAGAATTATTATCTATTTATAACATAAAGAATAATAATCATTACTACAGTTTCGATATGATTTGTCCCATTGTTATTGCACAGAAAGACACAATACAACTCGGAGATATGTATAATTGCAACATATTTACTGCTGTCAATGATTTTTATATGCCAATACAGATTAAATTTACGGAGGACGATTCTGTTTATACAATACCGGATAATTTTGTTTTCAAATATTCTGAAAAAGCACTTACTAAAGGAGAGAAAAAACTGTCAGGAAGAATTATTGTTAACCGCAACGGAAACGGCGACTATTATGAATTTGAGAAACACTACTTTGTAAAATAAATATTTTTCATTTATTTTGCTAATAGATAAAAAATTTAATAATCTTATATATTTTTCTTGTTACTTTTGCAGAATCAAAATAATACAAAATAACAATGAACATAGTATTGAGAAGTAATAGCAAAGTAAAAGTTTGTAGTGTGCAAATTGCAGAAATAGGAGAGATTATCTTATCTATACAAACAACAGATAATAATCAACAGGATTATATTTTTGAAACAGAAGTAACGACTGAAATTTCTGAAAGTAAGCAGGTTTTAAAAAATAATATCAGTATTTGTGAATACCTTTTGCAGTATCTGAATACAAGTTCCGTCAAGGAGAAGACAAAAACTACATATTTACACGTTCTGAATTATCTAAAAGAATATGGTGATTGCTTAATACGGGATATAACCTCAGCCTATTTGCAGAAGTTTATTGATTTCTTAAACACAAAAGATTTGAAAAGAAATACTATAAGCTTATACTTTCAAAAACTTTGTTGTGTTTTAAGGCATGCTTATCACGAAGAATTTTTTGATATAAGAATATTAAAACGGGTAAAGCGACCCAAGAAAGAAACTATTAAAAAAAGTTTTTTGACCGCAAGGGAATTAAAACGGTTGTATAACACAGATATACCAAATGAACATACAAATATAAGAAATATGTTTTTATTCTCCGCTGCGTGCGGGTTGAGATTTAGCGATGTGTCAAATTTGAAATGGAGTAATATCAAAAAAGATAAATCGCATACTTATTTAGAATATCATCAACAGAAAACCGATACAAATGAATTATTGCCGTTAAGTCAAACGGCAGTAAATATATTGAAATCAATAAAACGCATGGGAAATAATGTATTTAAAAAGGAAACAGAACCGACAGTCAATACAACATTAAAGCAATGGTGTAAGAAAGCGAGAATAAAGAAAAATATATCATTTCATACGGCAAGACATACTTTCTGTGTTTTGCTTTTAACTTCTGACGTATCAATATATACGGCACAACGTTTAATGTGTCATTCAGATATTAGCAGTACAAAAGAATATGCCGATATTTTAAACTCTACAAAACTTAAAGCAATTAAAAAGTTGCCGGTGTTATAAAATTAATGAATAGGGGTTCCCAAATCTATCATAAGAAAATCTATATTTGTGTCTTTTAACCCGAATCTATTTAGAATGATAGATGTATCATATACACCATTTGTATTAGTAATTATAGTATCAATAGTTGGATTGGCTATATCGTATATATAATTAAAGTTTTTATTGATATCATAGATTATATATTTCTCTGTAAAATCCATTCCATTTGAATTTTTATATCTAATATCATTTTCTATAGGAATCTCATTATATATATATAATATAGAGTCATTTATCCAATATATTCTTAACCATGAATTTTCTTTAATTTCTATAAAATTATGCTTAGGGACTTCTCTATTCGCCCATTTATAGGGCATAACGAACCAACTGTACTTACTTCCCCACTTTTTTATTACCGTAATGCACCTACCTTGTGGTGAATAATAATATTCGTGGAATGTACAAGATGCAAATAAAAGTAATAGGACTAATACTACGATAAACCTTTTCATAAAATCTACTTTATCAATCGCTTAAATGAATTGGAAAAAATCTTAAAGGTTGAAACTGGTGCCAAATAATTCCAATTCCCTCCATAAGATTTAAAGCCTAAATACTGTGCTAATTGTGAAACTGGTGCTTCTATATTTAGCCCTTTGCTTTTATAGGATTGATATGCATCAAAAGCCATTCTTGTGTGCAACCAACTTAATCCATTTTTTGCAGACACCATACCTGCAACGTAATTTCCAACATCTCTTGCCGACCCATATACATTCGTACCTTCTACACCTTTTATTCCATCTAACTTCATTCCTCTATTATAATGGACTATTCTTTCTCCATTGTCTTCTGAATATCCTAAATGTTTAAAATCATATTTTCCCTCATTGCCAGCATTTAATGCATACTCAACCACATTAATGGAAGATTTGTCTATATTATCTATAAATCTTTTACCTGAATTATCGTTTGGATTTAAAATAGCATCTTTTACAACTTCATTCTTATCGTTAAAGAAAGAATATTCTGTTAATGCTTGTCCAATTTTATTATTTGAACGACTTCCGTCACTATTAATTAAATATATTCCTTTATCTTTATTTTGAATACCGTTAGTTATTTTATATGTGCCATTGTCTTGTTTTGCAACCCAAATTTCTTCACCATTTGGGTCAATAAGTTTAATTGGATTATTTGCACAATAGTTATAAGGAGATAATGATGGATATTTATCTGCCATTGGGTCTGTTGAAAGCCACATAGAAATTTCTGAAGAATAGTACCTTGAACCATAGTAATGAAAGCCACTTTCATAGTCTTTCTCTTTTCCGTTAAAAAAGAAAGTAGAATTTGTTGAGAAATTACTACAAATTTGACCATCTATAAATGATATTTGAATATAGGACAATATCATTTTGCAAAATTAAAAAGTTTTTCCAAAATAACATTACTTTCTTAAAAAAATATAACAAGTCGTTTCATAAAATTAATGTGCGTGATTGGTAAATTCTTTTCTGATATTATTCAATTCTTTTGCGTGATTAATTTTTTATTTTGCCTTTTGTCTTCTTATTTTAATATGTTTTTTTCTTATATTGTAAAATTTGCAATGAGTTTATTTTAAACATTTACTTTGTTATTACTTTTTAAAACTATTTTTATCGTTACTTTCTAATAAAAATGTAAAGTAACAATAAAAATTTGGAATATTACAAATTTAGTTTTAAAATGAATATTTTTGAATTACTTTATATGACATGATAATGTTACTTTATTTTCTTTTATACCAATTATTCCCTATGTATCTAAAAATCTTTTTATCTGCTTTTCTATTAACAAGATAATATAACTTTTCTCCATTTTTAGTATCTATATAAATATTTCCTAATGTATCTCCATGCAATTCCACAATATTGTTTAATAAAAAAAATCTCTTAACATTATTACAAATAAATAAGGAATCAAAATCTACATTATCGTAGTTTAAAATTTCGAAATTTGCTGTATCTTTAATAATAAATCCAAAAAGATGAATATCGTTAAATTTATTTTGATATGTTGGAGATAACATGCTAATCATAGTATGACCATTAGGACTAACACCTCTACGTAGCAAATCAACATGCCGAAAAGAAGAAAAATCTTCATGTGTAATAGGATTATCTCTTGTACAACTATATAATCCAAATATCATAATAATAAATATAAGTAATATTCTCTTCATAACTAATTACCCTCAAGAGGTCCTATTATTACCTTATAATACAATTTCTGATAATTTCTTCTTTTTGCATACTTAACTCCATTATGAATAGAACGTTGATCATCTGGAGAATCAAATTGAGCAGGGTATCCATTATCTTCAGCATGGAATAGACTATTGAAATGCGCTCCAAATCTCAGTTCAAATTCTGTTAAACCTATAGCCTTACCCGCTGCTCCGAATAAAAAATTTCCAAAATTATGTGGATTATATGCATATCCATCTACAAGATATAGTTTCATATATGCGTCATCTCCATATATATCAGGTATGGCTTTAGCATAAAAATCAAATTTTCCGAGGCCTAATCCTTCTTTTAATATGTAGTCATATCTTTTAGACAAACCTGATACTTTATTATTCTTATCAAATGCTCCAGATTTAGATAGCATTTTTATAATATCCTGTTCTTCTACTATTTGTATTTTGTATAAATTTCCTGTTTTCAAATCTGCATAATCATTAAACTGATCAGAAAATTTAAACTTCATTATAATCTCACCATCGCTATTCACAATACGTCCTTTATGACCAACGAAACCATTGTGCCACCAATTGTCTTGTAGAGTTCTCAGATAATTTCCATTCTCATCGAATTCCCATATACTTGTGCCATTGGGGTCAATAAGTTTAATTGGGTTATTTGCACAATAGTTATAAGGTGATAATGATGGATATTTATCTGCCATTGGGTCTGTTGAAAGCCACATAGAAATTTCTGAAGAATAGTACCTTGAACCATAGTAATGAAAGCCACTTTCATAGTCTTTCTCTTTTCCGTTAAAAAAGAAAGTAGAAAAAGGAGTAGAATTTGTAGAAAATTTGCTACAAATAATAGTTTTTTTAGATTGTATTTCAGAATTAGATGATATCATAATGCAA
>JAFTFU010000097.1 GCA_017458285.1 Clostridia bacterium
ACTGGAAGAATTTCTTGATGGTAGGAACTAGGAACATTGTTACATTAACAAGACCCTTTAATAATTATCTTTTTGAAAAACAGTTTTTAAAATGAAAATGAAAATTTTGAGATGTTTTTACTTTTTAATATAAATTTTTTTAAAGGAAAAAATTTTTCAAGATAACAGTAGATAATAAAAAATCAATTATATATTAGAAGAAAAAATGTAATTTAAATAAATACTAGAAAGGGGCATTTATGGATAATTTAGTAAAATTAGATGTAATAAAACTACCAGATAATATTTCAAAAGGACCGGTTATAAAAATATCATTACCAGTAAAAGAAGGTGAAAAGGCTAGAGCATTACATTTTATACCTAAAGGTAGTAAGATATTAGAGCATTTCCATAAAGAAGACTCTGAAGGATACAGTTTTTTAAATTTAAGTAGCTTTGAATGGAACGACTACGAAATTGTAGGACCACAAATGACTAAACAAAATCATGCAGTAGAATCTAGAGAATATATTGAAGTCGTTTTTGGGGTAAAAAAAGGAACTGATAAAAAAGTATGGCAAGATTCTAAAACTCCAGATATTAAAGTAAATAGTATAGCACAAAACTTAATTCCATTTATTCCTAAATCTAATTTTATAGAGTTTGTAATATCTCCTGAGCAGAGACTGTATTGCATTTCTGACGGAAAAGGAATTTCATTTCTACAGAGCATAGAAGAAAAAGATAGCTTGAAAACACATTATAACGTATATGCTCCGTTATCAGAAGGGCAAAAATATGATGGAGAAAATATGAAAGATGCTTTGAATAATTTGTTATTTACATTTTTAAATTCTCAAGAAACATGGGAAAGATGATAATATTATAATTAAATATAAAAATATATATAGATGTCAAAAAAATATTTAGTGGCTAAATTGAGACAAAATGTTAAAACAAAAAATACACATAATTTCTCAGAGAAAAAAACAAAATAAACTGAGAAAAAATGTGTATTTTTTAAAATTACAAACTAATATCTGTTGATAAAAGCTCCAAATTATGATATTATATGCTAAGTTAAAATAAAAAAGGAGAAAGGTTAGAAAAACTAACAAAATAAAAGAACATGCCAAAATTTTTTGTAAAACAAGAACAAGTAAAAAATCAAGAAATAGAAATAATAAATGAAGATGTAAAACACATAAAAAACGTATTAAGAAAACAAATAGATGACGAAATAGAAATATGTGACAATGACACAGGAAAAAACTATATGTGTAAAATAGAAGAAATTCAAAAAGAAAAAATAATATGTAAAATAATACAAAAACTAGAAAGTATATCAGAACCAAAAGTAAAGGTAAGCATATTTCAAGGACTTCCAAAGGCAGATAAAATGGAATTAATAATCCAAAAATCTGTAGAATTAGGAGTAGAAAAAATAATTCCAACAAACTTAAAAAGATGTATAGTTAAAATCGACAAAAAGGAAGAAAAAAAGAAATTAGAAAGGTGGCAAAAAATCTCAGAAGTAGCTGCAAAGCAAAGTGGAAGAGATACTATACCACAAATAAAAAATATAATAAATATAAAAGAATTATGTGAAAAAGTAAAAGAATATGATATAATACTTGTAGCATATGAGCAAGAAAAAGAAAACACATTAAAACAAGAATTACAAAAAATAAAAAACAAACCAAATGCTAAAATTGGGGTTGTGATAGGACCAGAAGGTGGAATAGATGCAGAAGAAATAGAACAATTAAAACAAGCCGGAGCAAAAATAATCACATTAGGTCAAAGAATTTTAAGAACAGAAACAGTTGCATTAAATGTTTTAAGTATTATAATGTATGAGTTAGAAGATTAAGTTTTTTGAAAGGAGCTTACAAACAAATGAAAACAAACAACAATGAACAAACAAAAATAAGCAAAATGTTTATGAAAAATTGCAATATAGGAATATATGCAAATATGGTATTAGCAGTAATAATAATGGAATTTTTTATGGGATTAAATTTAGTATTTATAAACTGCAATCAAGAAATATTTCAAATATTTACTAAAGTTGCATACATGGAATTTTTAATTTTAGCAATAATATTTATAGAAATTGCTTATAAAAAAGAAGATACTAAAACTGCAGTAAATGCTATAGAATATTTGTGTTTATCAACATATTTATTATTATTACAAAGGATAAGAAATATATTTGATTTTGATATGCAAAATTTAATAGTAGTATCATCATTAGTTGTTTCAATATACTATACATTTAAATCTATATTAATAGACACAAGTGAAAGAAGAGAAAAATTAAAGAATATAAGTGACATAAAAGAAATAGTAAAAGAAGAAAAACCGGCAAAAAAGCTTGCAAAAAAGAGAAAAGTATAGTAAAATAATAAAATATGATAGCGAAAGCTAGAATGGAGGTAATTATATGCAATTAGTAAATATTGGATTTGGAAATATAGTATCAGCAGAAAGAATAGTTGCAATAGTAAGCCCAGAATCAGCACCAATAAAAAGAATGGTACAAGAAGCAAAAGACAATAAAACAGCAGTTGACGCAACTTGTGGAAGAAGAACAAGAGCGGTATTGATAATGGATTCAGGAAACATAATTTTATCAGCAGTACAGCCAGAAACAGTTGCAGGAAGAATAGACAAAGATATATCAGAAGAAGATAATTAAAAGGAGGATTTTTTAAAATGATAGTAAAACCAAGTGTACAAGAATTATTAACAAAATCAAAAAACAGATACGAATTAGTAATTGCAGCTTCAAAAAGAGCAAGACAAATTGCAAATGGAGACGAAGCTCTAACAGATGTAAACGAAAGATCTGTTGTAACACTTGCAGCAAATGAAATTGCAGAAGGAAAAGTTAAAATAATTGGAGAAGATAATCAAAACGAAAAAGAAAAGAAAAATGAAACTAATCAAAAAGAAGAAGAAACAGAAAATGTAGAAAATAAAGAAGAGGAATAATATGGAAAAGAAAAATATAATTTCATTAGCAGGAGATTTAGCAGCAGGAAAAGGAACAGTATCAAACATATTAATAGAAGAGCTAAAATACGGTATATATAGAAATGGAGAATATGTACGAAAATTAGCAAAAGAAATGGGACTAGATATATCAAGCTTTAATGACTATTTAGCCAAACATCCAGAAATAGATGAACAAATTGAAAAAAGTGCAGCAGAGTATGCAAAAGAACATGACAATTTTATAATAGATGCAAGACTTGGATGGTATGCTGTGCCAGAATCATTTAAAGTATACTTAAGAGTAGATATAGATGTTGCAGCAAAAAGAGCCTTTGAAGACCAAAAAAGAAAAGAAACTGAAAATTTTGCTACAGTTGAAGAACAAAAACAAGATATGATTAGAAGATTTAATCAAGAAAATGAGAGATATTTTAAACTATACAATGTACATAAAGAGGATATGTCAAATTATGATTTAGTTGTAGATACAACAGACAAAACACCTCAGCAAGTAGCAGATATAATAAAAGAAGAATATTTTAAATGGTTACAAAATTAGTCTTAAATTTACTAGCATAAAATTTTATACTTACGAAAAGACAGCAGAAAATTTTAATACTATTAAATAAAAAAATATTAAAATACAAAAGTAAATTAGGCAGTTATAAAAACGGCCTAATTTATTTTTATTGCCAAAATTATAACAATTGAAACAAAGTAAAACATTTAAATAAAGGTTTAATTTAGAGCTAGTATTTTAGAAAAAATGTGTTATAATAATGAAGAAAAAAATAATCTAAGGAGAAAAAATGATAGCAGAAGTAATAATAGATAGTACAGCAAAACAGTTAAACAGAACATTTGACTACAATATACCAAAAGAAATAGAAGATTACATATCAATAGGGAGTACAGTATTAGTACCATTTGGAAAAATGAAAGACTTAGAAGAAGCATATGTTGTAGGAATAAAAGAAAGTTCTCCATATGAATTAAAAAGTATTGCAAGACTAAAATACAATATAGATGAGAATCAAATTAGGTTAGCAAAATGGATGTCAAAAAAATATTTTTGCAATGTTTCAGATTGTATAAAATTAATGGTTGCGCCAGGAATAAAAAGAAAACAAGAAGTCAAAGACAAGAAAATAAATGTAGTATATCTAAAAAAAGAAAAAGAAGAAATTGAAGATGAAATACAAAAAGGAATCATAAAATCCGAAAAACAAAAAAGAATACTACAATTTTTGTTTGAAAATGAGGGAGCAACGTCATCAGAAATAGAAATGTTTACAGACTGTTCAAAAGCAATATTAAAAACACTTGAAAAAAATGGATATGTAGAATTTATTGAGAAAAAAGTTGAAAGAAATCCATTAGAGCAAAAAAATATAGAAAAAGCAGAAAAACTAAAATTAACTGATGAGCAACAATACGCATTTGATGAAATAAAAAAATCTATAGATGAAAATTCATATAATGAGTTTTTAATACATGGAGTTACAGGTTCAGGGAAGACTGAAATATATTTGCAGTTGATAGAACAAACAATAAAAAAAGACAAAATAGCAATAATGTTAGTACCTGAAATATCACTTACTCCACAAACAATTGAAAGATTTATAAGTAGATTTGGTAAAGAAGAAATAGCGGTTCTACATAGTAAATTATCTATTGGAGAAAGATATGATGAGTGGAATAAAATAAAACAAGGAAAAGCAAAAATAATAATTGGAGCAAGGTCAGCCATATTTGCTCCGACAAACAATGTTGGAATAATTATAATAGATGAAGAACATGATAGTTCATATAAATCAGAATCATCTCCAAGATATAATGCAAAAGAAATTGCGAGCATCTTAGCAAAGCAAGGAAATTTTCCTGTAGTTTTAGGAAGTGCAACTCCTGAAATCAATACATATTATAAAGCACAAACAGGAAAAATAAAACTACTTGAATTAACCAAAAGGGCAAATAACTCAAAACTTCCTGAAGTTGAAGTAGTAGATCTTAAACAAGAACTTGCAAATGGAAATAGGTCAATGTTAAGTGTAAGCTTATATAAAGCAATAGAAGAAAATTTAAAAAATAAAAAACAAATAATTTTATTTTTAAACAGAAGAGGATTTTCAACTTTTATAATGTGCAGAGAATGCGGATATACTGTAAAATGCAAAAATTGTAATATAAGTATGACTTATCATAAACTAGAAAATAAATTAAAATGCCATTATTGTGGATATGAAGAAAAAGTTGTAACAGTTTGCCCAAATTGCAAAAGCACTAAAATCAGATATTTTGGAACTGGAACACAAAAGCTAGAAGCGGAGATAAATAAAATATTTCCAAATGCAAAAACTATCAGAATGGACGTTGACACAGTAACTAAAAAAAATTCACATGAAGAAATTTTAAATAAATTTAAAAATGAAAATATAGATATTTTAATAGGAACACAAATGGTAGTAAAGGGGCATCATTTTCCTAATGTTACATTAGTAGGAGTAATTGCTGCAGACGGAAGCTTAAATATTGACGATTATAGAGCAAATGAAAGGACTTTTCAAATTTTAACTCAAGTCGCTGGGCGTGCAGGACGTGAAAGTTCAGACGGAAAAGTAATTATACAAACATATAATCCAGACAATTTTAGTATAGAACTTTCAAAAAAACAGGATTATTCAGAATTTTATAAAATAGAATTACTACTTAGAAAACAGTTGAAATATCCACCGTTTTGCGATATAATAGTAATCGGTTTTAGTGGAAAAAATGAAGCAGATATTAAAAAAATAAGTTCATATATGTATAATTATTTAAATCAAAATATGGACAAACAAAGATATAGCGTATTTAATCCAGTTCCATCTCCAATTGATAAAATACAAAATAAAATCAGGTGGAGAATGATAATAAAAGGGAAAATGACAGTTGGAGCATATGAAACTATAAATAAAGCACTAAAAGAAGTATATAAATTAAATAAGAAAAACGTTGCAGTATATGCAGATGTTAATCCAAATAATATGATTTAAAATTAGGGGGGAATTTAAATGGCGATTAGAAAAATAAGAGAAGAGGGAGATGAAATTCTTTCAAAAAAATCAAGAGAAGTTGAAAAAGTTGATGAAAGAATTCAAGAATTAATTGACGACATGCTAGAAACTATGTATAAAGCAAATGGTGTAGGACTAGCTGCCGTGCAAGTTGGCGTACTAAAACAAGTAATTGTAATTGATATTGAGGAAGAAGAACATGATCCTGTTATTTTAATAAATCCTAAAATAATAAAAGAAAAAGGAAAACAAGAAGTTGAAGAAGGTTGCTTAAGTTTTCCAAACAAATTTGCTAAAGTTATTAGACCAGCAGAGATAACAGTAGAGGCGTTAGATAGAAATGGTGAGCCTTTTAAAATTAAAGCAAAGGAACTTATGGCACAAGCAATAAGCCATGAGATTGACCATTTAAATGGAATTGTTTTTGTTGATAAGATTATTCCGGGAACTTTAGAATATGTTAAACCAGAGTCAAAATAAGTATTGAAAACTCAAGTTTTTTGAAGGAAAAAAACAAAAGAAAGGAATTAAAAATGGAACAAGAAAAAAATAAAAAATTTTTTGGACTAATTAAAAGAATTATAATTTGTGCAATTTTACTTGCAACATCAATATTTGTAATACAGACAGCAAAGTATTATGTAAGAAATGACATAGAAAATCAAACTAATTTAATAATAAACAACAATAATGTAACTAAAAGATTAAAATCAAAACTGATAGTAGAAAATGATAATATATATATATCAATCAACGATTTAAAAAACTTTTTTGATAATTTCATTTATGAAGATTCAAATCAAGTAATAACGTCATCAGAAAAAAAAGTGGCATCAATTGGTTTTAATGAAAAAGTAATTAATATAAATGGAGCAAATATCAAAACAAAGGCAACTGCAATAAAAAAAGATGAAGTTACATATTTGCCAATTAATGAACTTTTAAATGTATATGATGTTCAAATGGAATATTTAAAAAATACAGACATTGTAACATTAGATTCGTTAGATAAAGAACAAACTAAAGCTACTGCATGCAAAAATGTAAGTGTTAAATTATATGCGAGAAATCTATCAAGAACAGTTGATAAACTAAAGCAAGGGGCGATGGTAGTTGTTATATCTGAAAAAGATGGTTGGACAAAAGTTAGAACCGAAAACGGAAAAATTGGTTATATAAAAAATAACAAACTTACAAACTATATAAAAATTAGAGATGATATGCAAGCACAAAAACAAATTTCTGGAAAGATTAATTTATTTTGGGATTATTATTCAGAATATGTATCTGCACCAGATAGAACAGGGGAATATATACAAGGAGTAAATGTTGTTTCTCCAACAATGTTTTATATAGACTCAAATGGAAAATTTGTTGAAAAAAGCAAAGATGCTGCTAAAAAATATGTTGAATGGGCACATAGTAATAATTATAAAGTTTGGGCATTAGTTTCAAACGATAAGGCAGGAATTAAGACTACTTCAAGTATTTTACAAAGCTATGAAGAAAGAACAAGGATTATTGAAGAAATACTTAGAGTTAGTACTGAATACGGATTAGATGGAATAAATATAGATTTTGAAAATATGTATCAAGATGATAAAGATAATTTTTCACAATTTATTATTGAACTTGCTCCACGAATGAGAGAAATTGGATTAGTTACTTCAGTTGATGTAACTGCGCCAGACGGTTCGCCTACATGGTCATTATGTTTTGATAGAATTGTTTTAGGAAAAGTTGCAGATTACTTAATGTTTATGGCTTATGACCAATTTGGAAGTTCGAGTAATAAAGCTGGAACTACAGCAGGTTACGATTGGGTTGAATTAGGTATAAATAAGTTTTTAAAAACGCATGAAGTTGACTCAAACAAATTGATTTTAGGTCTTCCTTTATACACTAGATTATGGACAGAAACTGCAAATGGAGAAGTTTCTAGTAAAACTGTAAATATGAAAGATATTGACTCTACTTTAAGCGAGGCAAATTCAAGCAAAGTTTGGAATGATGATTTAAAACAATTTTATATTGAATATGCTTCAGGTTCTACAACTAAGAAGATGTGGATTGAAGATATAACTTCAATTAAGGCTAAAGTTTCTTTAGTTAATAAATATAATCTTGGTGGCGTTGCTAGCTGGGAAAAAGATAGGGAAGACGAAGCGGTTTGGAGTGTAATTGAAGAAGAACTAAAAAAATAATTTTTTATAAAAATAATGGTAGAAAATTTTGTAGTTTTTCTACCATTTTTTGTTGACCTAAAGTCATTTTATTTTTCAAGTTTGTGGAAAATTTTCTTTCCTTTTTTTAGAATAGCATATCCATCTTGAAAATCATTTTCTGATAAAACATAAGAGGCATCAGAAATTTTATTATCATTTAAAGAAATACCACCTTGAGCAATTAAAGTTCTAGCTTGACCTTTTGAAGGAGCAATACCAGTTAAAACTATAGCATCAACAATTGAAATATTAGTATCTTCTAATTTAGTAGAAGGCATACTCTCAATATTTCCTTGTCCTTCAAATAAAGCATTTGAGGCTTGCTCAGCTTTTATAGCTTCTTCTTCACCATGGATTAATTTTGTGATTTCAAAAGCTGCTATTTTTTTTGCTGTGTTTATCTCAGCATCTTTTAAAGATGATAATCTATTTACTTCGTCCATTGGGATAGTTGTTAATAAACAAAGAACAACTTTTACATCGCTATCTGCAATATTTCTCCAATATTGATAGAATTCGTAAGGAGAAGTTTTTTCTTTATCTAACCAAAGAGCTCCTTTTTCTGTTTTACCCATTTTTTTACCTTCTGAGTTTGTAAGAAGTTTAAATGTTAAACCAAAAGAATCATCTTTTCCTATTTTTCTAATTAATTCAACTCCACCTATTATGTTTGACCATTGATCATTTCCACCTATTTCTAGTTTGCATCCATATGTATTATATAGGTGTAGAAAATCATATGACTGCATAAGCATGTAACCCATTTCAAAGAATGTAAGTCCTGTTTCTAACCTATTTTTATAACAGTCGGCAGCAAGCATTCTATTAATAGAAAATAAGCTACCTATATCACGCATAAATTCTATATAATGTAAATCTAATAGCCAATCTGCATTATTTACTATAATTGCAGCATTTTCACCTTCAAAACTTAAAAATTTTGAGATTTGTTTTTTTATACATTCTACATTATGGTTTATATCTTCACGTGTAAGCATTTTTCTCATATCTGTTTTTCCAGATGGATCACCAATTATTGCAGTTCCTCCACCAACTAATATGATAGGTTTATGTCCACATTTTTGCATGTGTGAAGCTACCATAAGTGAGATAAAGTGTCCTACATGTAAACTGTCTGCTGTAGGGTCAATTCCTAAGTAAAATGGTACACTTTTTTCATCAAATAACTTTTTCATTTCTTGTGGATGTGTCATTTGTTCTATGTAACCACGTTCTTCTAATATGTCTAATACGTTCATAAAATCGTTCCTTTCATTATGTAATTAGTTAAGATTTAATTTTCCAAAATTTGAAAATTCATTTGTACTTAAATATCTGTTTAAATTTTTTGATGTTATTCCAGTATCAATTGAAAGATTGTCTATTGATACACTATCTAGTGATGTGAATCCATTTTCTTGAATATAGTCTCTTAATGTAGACATTTCCATTGCGTCTTTTGGTCCGCATTTTGGGCAAACAGATCCTCCTGATACAAAAAATGCTCCACAACGATTACATTTATTTAATTCCATATATATTCCTCCATTCATTTATTACATTTTGTTTGACAAATTGTATCATAAAATATAAAAAATAGAAAGAGTTTTGGAAATAAAAATAAAAATTTTGTAAATTTAACGTTACTAGTCTATATTTAAGTATTTAGTCCTGTTGAACAGCAATACTTATAATAAAAATACTTTGGTGGTACTGTAGCAGGGGCGTATCAAAGTATTTTTATTATAAGTATCGCTGACACAGACTTTTGAAATGTACATTGACTAGTAACTTCTTGTCAGTCTAGCTGTTAGTGTCTAAATTGATACAAAATGTTGTCTTTAAAATTTAAACTATATAGGTTTATTGTTTTTTCATTTTAGGTTTTGAAATAAGAGAAGCGATATATCCAAAGAAAACTGCAGCAGCAATACCACCAGCAGAAGCCTGAATTCCACCTGTGAAAGCTCCTATTAATCCATTTTCTTTAACACCTTTTATTGCACCTTTTGCTAAATTATATCCAAAACCAGTTAATGGAACAGTTGCTCCAGCACCTGCGAAATCGACTAAATATTGATATATGCCAAGCCCTCCTAAAATTACCCCAAGGGTAACAAAGGTTACTAAAATTCTTGCGGGTGTTAATTTGGTTTTATCAATTAAAATTTGACCAATAACGCATATTAAACCACCAACTATAAAACATTTTAGAACTTGAAACCAATCAATTGCCTGAAACCAATCCATAATAAAATCCTTTCTTTTAAAACTCTATACTTATTGCATGAGCAATACCGGGAATACTTTCTCCTTGTTGA
Organism: Clostridia bacterium; assembly: GCA_017458285.1. Taxonomy (GTDB): domain Bacteria; phylum Bacillota; class Clostridia; order TANB77; family CAG-508; genus CAG-269. The sequence goes on from JAFTFU010000097.1 coordinate 10,582, forward strand.
GAACTAGTTGCATTCATAAGAGCACCGGTTGCCATTAACAATAAACGCTTAATCTTTCTATTTTTCATTTGTTCATATAAATACCCAGAGAAAACACTTCCGCAGCAACCACAGCCACTTCCGCCAGAATGGGTATCTTGTTGATCTTTATCAAAAATTAAAACCCCACAATCATTATAATTAGATTTAATATTAAATCCTTTATCTTGAGCAAGTTCGGTTAAAATTTCCTTACCAATGTGCCCCAAATCTCCTGTAATAATTGCATCATAATAATTAGGGCTTCTGCCAGTATCATGAAAATGAGTAATTAAAGTATCTAAAGCAGCTGGTGCCATTGCAGCCCCCATGTTATTTCCATCTTTTATACCCATATCAACAATCTTTCCAGTTGTCATAGTTGTAATATAAGGCCCTTCGCCAGTGCTACTTATAATTGCACTACCAGCACCAGTTACAGTCCATTGAGAAGTAGGAGGACGTTGATTTCCTAATTCTAAAGGGAATCTAAATTGTTTTTCAGCACTACAAAAATGGCTTGATGCAGCGCATAAAACTTTTTTTATTCCACCTTCACAAAAAACGGCAGCTAAGCTTAGACCTTCAACAAAGGTTGAGCATGCACCAAATATTCCGAAAAAGGGAATATTAAGTTCTCTTAATCCAAAACTTGAGGAAATACATTGATTTAATAAATCTCCTGCAAAACAATATTCTATATCAGATGTAGCAATTCCAGATTTACCAATTACAGTATTTACAGTTTCTTTTATTATTTTACTTTCAGCCTTTTCCCAAGTTTTTTCGCCCCAAAATTCATCTTCTAAACATTTATCAAAATATTTAGCAAGTGGTCCGTCAGCCTCTTTAGGTCCAACTATAGATGCAGTTTCTAAAATTGTAGGAGGAGTATCAAATTTTATTGTTTGTTTACCTAATTTTTTCATATAAATAAAAATCCTTTCAAAAAGTTTTAAATATACTATATTGAATATAATTTTAGCAAAAGTTAAGCTATTAATTTAAACATAATTAAAAGCATGTAATTATTTTATAAGTTTTAAATAAATATAAAATAAACTAATCCAACTATTATTGAAGCTGAAATTCCAAATACCAGAACAGGACCTGCAACTGTAAACATTTTTGCACCAACCCCCATAACATATCCCTCTGATTTATACTCCATAGAAGGAGAGACTATTGAATTAGCAAATCCTGTAATTGGAATTAAAGAACCAGCACCAGCGAATTTTCCTATTTTATTAAAAATATTTAAACCTGTAAGTAATGCACTAATTCCTATCAAACAAATTGATACAACTGTGCCTGATGTTTCAGTTGATAAGCCGTTGCTTTTGCATATACTTAATATAATTTGACCAATAGAGCAAATCAATCCACCAACCCAAAACGCATTAAAACAGTTTTTTATAATTGGAGAGTCGGGAGATTTTTTGTCTACATAGTTTTGATAATCTTTCGGTGTATCTAATGGTTTCATAAAATTTCCTTTCTTAATTAAAAATTTAAACTTTTATGATTATGTTTTCCGAAATTTAATAAAATATACAAAAAAGTTGAAAGTTTGAAAACGAACTGACGCAAAATGTTTAAAATAAAAAAATTATATAAGTAAAAAAAGCAACTGACTAAAATATTAAAATAAAAAACATTTTTTATCAGCAAAAATAAACTGACAAAAAATGTTAAATTAGAAAAATATCAATACAGTATAAATTATAGGGCTTACTCTATACTATTTTTTCTCTTCTAAAGCACGTTCAGCTTGAGGTTTGCGTAAGTAAAGAGGCAAAACATCAGTAAGTTTTCCTGAATTAAAAGCGTTAAATCCAGCCAAACCAAGAGAATAACTACTAAGTAGATTTTTCTCTCCAATTAAACAATCAGAAAAACGACTTAATAAAATATCTTTATAAACTTCAGCACCGTCACCCACAAATGTAATATTTGAAGTTCCTTGACTTGAGCAAAAATCAATAATATCATTTATATTTTTACAATCTGGATCACCAATTAAATTATAACAATTATCATTAAATTCATAAAGTGCAAAATAAGCATTATTATTATTTGCATTAATTAGTGAGCAAGCATATTTAGTTTTAATTTCATTATTATATAAAAGAGACTCTAAAGCACTTATACCAATACATTTAATACCTAAACTGTCTGCAAAAGAAAGCACAGTTGCTGTTCCGATACGAATTCCAGTAAAAGACCCCGGACCTTTATCACAAACAATTAAATCGATATCTTTAAGTTCAAGATTTAAAGATGAAAGAGTCTCCGAAATTAAAGGCATAACTTTTTCAGAATGATTTTTTGTATCATCCAAAGTATTTTCTTTTAATAAATTTTTATTCTCTAAAACTGATATACTACAAAGATTGCTAGCAGTATCTATACTCAATATTTTCATTAGCTAATATCAGCTCCTTTCTCGTAAAATCAAAGATATTTTACAACAATTAGTAAATATTGTCAAATTAAGAATGATGTGCTATAATTCAGGATAAAAAGAAATAATTGCCCAAAAGTGATAATTTATAATCCGTTCAAGGCAAAATTCTAATAGAATAAGGCAGGAGAATATGGAAGAAGAATTAAAAAAATATGAATACTTATTAAATAAATTAAACAGTCAATATGGTATGGAAATAAAAGAAAAAATAATAAAAGGATATTTTGCAAAAAGAGCAGTAACATTACGAGTAAACACAATAAAATCAACTAAAGAAAAGGTATGCGAAGAATTAAAAAGGGCGAATATATTATATGAAAATGTTTCATGGAGTGAAGATGCATTAATAATAAAAAATGCAATTGAAAAAGATATAGAAAATTTAGAAATATATAAGCAGGGAGAAGTGTATTTACAAAGTCTTTCTTCAATGTTACCACCAATTATATTAAATCCAGAAAAGGGAATAGACATTCTTGATATGGCAGCAGCTCCGGGAGGAAAGACTACGGAGCTAGCAGCAATTACCGAAAATAAATCTTATATAACAGCATGTGAAATGAATACAATCAGGTTAGAGAGGCTAAAATACAATATACAAAAGCAAGGAGCGACATCTGTAACAACTTTAAATAAAGATGCTCGCAGACTAGATGACTTCTTTTCTTTTGATAAAATTCTTTTAGATGCGCCTTGTAGTGGAAGCGGTACAATAGAGCTAAATTCTGAGAAAAATCAAGATATTTCTGAAAGATTTATTAATAAATTAAAAAAGGTTCAACAAGAGCTATTAAATAAAGCAATTAATTTATTAAAACCAGGAAAAGAACTAGTATATTCTACATGCTCAATTTTAGAAGAAGAAAATGAAGAACAAATAATTCAATTGATGAAAAGAAATGATGTAGAAATTGTTCCAATAGAAATTGATGGAGGAGAAGATATTCCAAAACTTCCTTGTAAAATAGATGGAGCGATATGTGTTATGCCAAATGAGTTATATGAAGGATTTTTTGTTATTAAGCTAAGAAAAAAATAAATGGATATCTTTAAGTTATTAACTAGCCATAATATATATAAATAGATGAAATGTCAAGTTACTACTATAAAAAGTAAGTTATTAAGTTTTGTAGTAGTAACAATGTTAAAAATTTTTTTCAAAAATTTTGAGATTTTTTATTGACATTGAGTTAAAAAAGTGTTAATATAGTTTATGCCGATGACATTTAGATTTGGCATAATATTATTAATATGTGGATGTGGCGGAATTGGTAGACGCGCTGGTCTTAGGAACCAGTGCCAACGGCGTGGGGGTTCGAGTCCCTTCATCCGCACCAACGACGTATCTGTTCGAACTTTTATAAGAACAGATGAGATATAAAAATCAATCAGAATAAGAAAACAGAGGATTTTACGCCTCTGTTTTTCAGTATAAATTAATGCAATTTTAATGGAAATAATGTATAAAGGAGTTATTTCTCATCTGTATTGCAGAATTTATTTAAATCATTAATAGTTCTTTTATTTATTATTATCTTAAATATACATAATAATACACATAAGAAAGTAATCAAAGCAGTCACAGATTTGAAGAATGGAACATAAAAGTTTCCACCTGTTACAAAAATAGTATTATCATAATTTAATGAAAATAAAATTTCATTATGCAATAAATTTTCAATAACAAATACAAATATAAGTAACAAAATATCAATAAGTATAAACCTTTTTATATTTTTGGTATTTGAGTAAGCAAATATAATAACACCAATAAAAATGCCAATAAATAGGCTATATACTATATTTGAAATTTCATTGTATAAAATGTATGAATTTTCTTCAAAATTATACATAGAAAAAGGATATTTTATACAATAATAATCATACTTATCATAATAATTATTATTATAATCATTTTCGTTTTCATCTTTTATAAAGTACTCTAATAATACATCTTATTTATCATTTTCAATAAATTCAAGAAGTTCTCTAGCAGTATAATTTGAATTATTTAAATCTTCTCTTAACTCTGATAAATAAGTTTCAAAAAAAGGAATATCTCTACTAATTTCTAACAAATCCAAAATTTCAATAACTGTTTCAATAGTATAATCTGAATTGTCATTATTTATATTATCTA
>JAFTFU010000098.1 GCA_017458285.1 Clostridia bacterium
CACAGCAGACACAGAAGTTTAAATGGTTTTCTTGTTAATATTATCTCTGCTTTATCTGCCTATCAATTGATGCCTAATAAACCTCACATCAGATATTTCAATAAACATAACCCTCTAATACCAAATGATATATCAGAAATTTTCCCACTCTTTATACCGAAGTAGTGTTAAAAGAAATGAACATTCCAACCACGATTGAAAAATGTTTACTTATGATGTATAGAGAAAAACAGAATAAAAATTAAAGAGATATGAAAAGAATGATTCTATTATGTTTAATACTATTGAGTTTTCCTTCTTTTGCTCAAGTGAAGATAACTATGGAAAAAGAAGCTGGTGTATATACTGTACCTTGTAAAGTAAATGGATTGCCATTGAAATTTATTTTTGATACGGGTGCAAGTGATGTTGTTATTTCTTTATCGGAAGCATTATTTATGTTGAAAAACGGTTATTTAAAACCAGAAGATTTAAAAGGTAGTTCATATTCGCAAATTGCAAACGGCGATATTGTAGAAAATACAACTGTTATTCTTAAAGAAATAGAAGTTGGTGGAATGAAGATATATAATACAACAGGAAGAATTTCTCATTCTTTAGAGGCACCTTTGCTATTAGGACAATCTGCATTACAAAAATTAGGGACAATACAGATAAATGGAAATGTTTTGACTATTTCTAATGGAAAAGTTTTAAAATTTGATTATACAGGTTTTGCAAGAAATATTTATAAATCAAGTGATATAGTGAAAGGTAATCTATTAACTTTCAAAGAAATTAATAGCTATGAGGATCTGTTTGATTTAGGTTCTGTACATTTTAACAGAATTGCCATAACTCAACAATATACTATTATTGAAGTCATATACAATAAGGGGAAGTTCTCTAACGAGGAAGTGTTTATAAGTAAAGATGCTGTGATAATTTATGAAGATAGACAGGGCAAAGGAAGATATGCAAAAATAATAAAGTCAGAAGGAATTGCTATGGAGCCGAATACTACAAAAATTGAAAAAGATAATTTACGTTTTAGATTATATTTTCCAAAAATTTCTTTAAAAAATTATAGTACCATATCCTTGTATAATAACGATTCCTTTATATCTTTTATATAATAAACTGTTGGCTGATTTAGTTTCTCACCTCGTATCTTTTGTAAGTTCCCTCCTTTATCGTACGAATAATACACTATCTCTTTATCGGGGTAGGTTATATAGTGTATTCTACCCCAAGAGTCGTATCCCCATTCAGTTTCTAAGGTAAAGGTTGAGGAGTGTGGTACTGTGTAGGTATGTCTATTATATGTAACGTTACCTAATAAAAAACTATTGTAAATCATTTAAAGGAATCATAGTATATAACATATTTTCATAATACCATGCATAGTCAACAGGATATCCAAATAAACTAAATGGCAATGTGCCATCTGGAGTAAGATTATATTCACGATAAAAGATTATGTAGTTTTCTTTTTGTAATCTATTCTTTCCATAACCAATTACTACTGGTAGATATTTATCTACCAAGATGTATATATCTATATTTTTGTATTTATATCTATAATAGTTATAAAGATCATATGCGTTTGCTATTTTGTAAATATTGTTATTGTTAGTTTTTGTTATACAAGAAGCTATCATCAAGTTAGATGTATCGTCTTTATACCTACCACTTATTGAATCAAATATCTGATTATATGATATAGGCAAATATATTACATCATAATTTGTATCTACCTCATAACCATGATATTTTGCACTATCTAAATGTTTTTCTATTACATCAATTAAGTTTGAATTTATAGAATCTAATTCATAATACTCTATAGGTATAAGTCTCTGCACATTTTTTATAGTTACTTGTGAATAACAAATTACAGACGTTAAATTTAATATAATCAGTAATAAGTATCTCATCTTTTTAAATTTGATTTTCTATCTATACAAGTATCTTTTACAATTACTTTCAGTTACACTACTACCAACGAGTTTTATCCTCTAATGAAAATATTTTTATAGAAGTATTTTGTTTCAATGCTTCCAAAACTTGTTCATTCAGTTGATAAGTTTCAGAACCTAAATACAATCTAAGATTCTGAAACTTTCCTATCATTTCTTCTGTTATATCATCTATCTTATTACATTTCAACCATAATATTGCAAGGTCTGGCAACAATGCAAGATTTTTAGGAAATTTCTCTATACCACATTGGTGAAGATAAACATATCTCAATTTTTTATTTTTAACTAATAAACTATCATCATTGGTATAATAGAAATTATTAGAAAAATTGAAATATTCTAAATTTGGAAGTTGTTGTATTTCTGCTGGAATGCCATTAAACATATTTAATGATATATCCAAGACTCTAAGATTTTTAAATGCAAAGTTTTCAGGAAGATATTTTAATTTGCAACCACTTATTTTTAAATATTTCAATTTATGTAATTTATAAAAATTGTCAGGTAATCTATCCAAAGAACAATCACTTATTTCCAGTCTAACCAAATTTGTCATCTTCGCTATTTCATCTGGAATATAAAAACTACTATGCACTATTTTTAATGCAGACACAGTATTGATATTGGATAACTTTTGTATAATATCTGTAACACCCTTTACATTTTCTAAAATCACCTCTTTGGGTTTTAGTTTTAAAATTAAATCTACTATTTTTTCATCTAAGGTAATATCAGATAAACTCACACTTTCAATATTTTTTTTATCTTTCAATATATTCTCTAAATCATTAACATTTTCTTTTCTTATACGTAATCTCCTACTATATATTGTATTATAAGAATATATTTCTTCAAATCCTATACTATCGCACATTCTAAGTGAATCATAAATATCATACTTTTTATTTTCATCTACCTTAGAAAAACAATTGTTTATAAATTCATATAAGGGGTATAAAACGAAATGTACAAATATGAAAATATATTTTGTTGAAAATTAAACAATTGGGTATTTTGCTGAAAAAACGAAATGTACATTTTGCTTTAATTTGGTTTAATTTTGCTTTAATTTTTTTGACATATTTTTGGCGTAAATGTTAATATTGCTTTAATATTAGTTTAATAAGGCTTTAATTTTGCTTTAATAAGGGCGTGAATGCTTGTATTTACTTGCTTTTACGCCCTTTCTTTATCTTTTCAAACAAACGTTCAAAAACGCCGTAAAAACGGCTTTTCTTTGCCTTAAAAAGAGGCTTTAAAGAGGCTTTTTTGTGTGTTTGTTGAGAAAAAACGAAATGTACATAAATTTGTCAATTTTTTGACAAAAAAGTATGTGTTTTATAGGCAGTTGGTAAGATGTTATTTTGAAATAATGAGAGAAAAAAGCGTATTTTTTGCGAGTTTCAGACCCTTTATTTGCAGGTTTATAAAAGGTTTATTTTGCGTAAAATACATAATATCAATATATTTGATAAAATATTACTCTCTTTTGATGTGTGGCGGGATTATTTGGGTATAATATGAAGTACGGGATTGTTGTAACTTACGCGGATACATCCGTCGCAGTTACACCCTTGACAACATTCTCCAAGTGGGCATTTTCTTTTTTCAGAAATTCGTTTTCAGCTTTGAGTTGTCCTATTTGTTGAGAAAGTTCAGATATTTTTTCTATCAAAGTTGTCATATTGGTATCAATGGGTATTGATGTTTGATGTTGTCTAAGCATTTCTCCTTTTCCGAGTAATAACCAATCAGGATTTATCTCTGGGAAAATAATCAAAATTTCGCTTATTTTTGCAGAAGAAAGACTACTTTCCATACTTTTGCCCCCAAAATTTGATTGAGGTATGGAAATCTTTTTATAAAATTGATACTTTGGAATGCCTTGTATTTCAGCAAATTCCAATAATCTCAATTTTATTTCATCAAATTTTCGTTTAATTTTTTGCTCCATAACCGAAATTTTGTTTATCTTTGCAACGTTATTTCAAATGAAACACGTCCGCAAAATTACAAAAAAGTAATAAGGTGGCAAAATTGAGGAAGAAAAATAAACTTAAAAAACAAAGATATGAATACGGCAAAATTATACAAAATGACAGAGAGAGCAATTAACGTAACATTTAAAGTTCAAATTTACGGTGAATTATTTACCATAAAAAATGTTTGGCTGCCGAAATCAATGCTAAAGATAGTAAGTGAAGATAATGATATTATTTCCTTTGAAGTAAAAAATTCTTGGTTTTTAGATAAAAAAGTCAAGGAATACTGCAAAGGTATTGTTGAAGCAGGGTATAGAGTAAAGCACGAAATAACGACCTACTTATCGGGGATAAATAATATAGTCATAGACTACTGTAATGCGTAACGAAAGATGGAGAAAAGAATAATTGTAGATAACGGGATAAAGAAGCAGATAGCCAAAGCGTTGAGTTGTACTGTGCAGATGGTGTCTTTGGCATTGCTTTACAGGAGGAATACTATATTGGCGAAGAAGATAAGATATGTGGCACTGAAAGAATACGGCGGAGTAAAGATAGGGGAATAATAATGTACGCACGTTACGGAGGACATATTGTAATAACAAAAACCGAATGGCTGTCAGCAGGTTTGACAGACAGACAATATAGGTATGATTTGGCAAAAGGATTAATGTCCCTTGTATTCGGTGATATTATAGATGTAATGAGTATTCAGCGGTCGGAGCGTTTGGCGATGATAGAGGCGAAGTTCGGCAAGATAGACAGAGCGGAATTAAACAGTACCGATACCGAGTTGAAAGTAACGGTTGATAACGAAGCCCGTGCGTTTTACGTGGCATACAGGAAA
>JAFTFU010000099.1 GCA_017458285.1 Clostridia bacterium
ATTACAAAAAGAAGATAAAGAAAATATTATTGAATATATTGAAGAAAATATAATAAATTTAAGTGCAGAATTGCAAAGAAAAAACTCTAATAAAATTACAAGCATAGAATCTGAAAAAAATACAAGAGATGAAAGAAATACAAAAGAAGAATTGGAAAGAAATTCTTCAATAAATAAAGAACTTGAAGAAATAGAAACCATAGGAATAGCAATTCCAGGTACAGTAAAAGACGAAACTGTAATAAGATGTGTTAATCTAAAAATAGAAAATTATAATCTTGTAGAAGAGTTAACAAAAAGAATAAAAAATAATCAACAAATAAAGGTATCAAAAAATTTAAAAATAAAACTTATAAATGACGCAAATGCCGCAGCAATCGCAGAAAATAAATATGGAGCAATAAAAAATGCTGAATCTTCAATATTTCTAACATTAGGAACAGGAATTGGAGGAGCTGCTTTTTTAGAAAATAGATTATTAAAAACAGGAAATTTTCCAGGTTTTGAATTTGGTCATATGACCATAAATTGCCAAAGTAAAAATATGTGTAAATGTGGAAAATACGGGTGCTTTGAGCAATATGCAAGTATGAGAGTATTTAAAACAAACATGAAAAATGCTTTAAATTTAGAAGAAACTGTTCACGGAAAAGAGTTATATGATATCATAAAAGATAATTTAGCAAATAATAAAAATTTAACTGAAACAAACAAAGTTATTGATAATTTTGTAAAATATTTATCAATAGGTTTATCAAATCTAATAAATATTTTTGAACCTGATGTAATTGGTATAGGTGGTAGCTTTGTTCACTTTTATGATTTTATGTTGGATAGAATATACGATTGCCTAAAAAATGAAAATTTGCTATTTAACAAAAGAAATGATATAATTATAAAGCCGGCAGTACTTGGAAACGATGCGGGAATGATTGGAGCAAGTATTGTGGCAGAAAGTTAATAAAAAAATGAAGGGAATGGTAGAAAAAGTGGATTATAAAAATGTAGCAATACTAACATTAGGATGTAAAGTAAATCAATATGAAACAAATGCAATGGCACAAAAATTACAGCAAGCAGGGTATAGTGTTACTGAAATTACAAGTTCAATGATAGATGAAAGCATTGATATATTTATAGTAAATACATGTACAGTTACAAATATAGCAGATAGAAAATCAAGACAACAATTAAGAAAAATAAAAGAATATAATCCACATGCAATAGTTGTAGCTACAGGATGTTATGCACAAGTTTCGAGAGAAGTTTTAGAGCAAATGCCTGAAATAGATTTAATATTAGGAAATAACGAAAAAAAAGAAATTGTAAAATATATAGAAGAATTTTTAAGTGAAAACGAAAAAATTACACATACTGAAAATCTACTAGAAACAAGAGAATTTTCGGACTTGGGCTCAGTTACATATACTGAAAAATCAAGAGCTGCAGTAAAAGTACAAGACGGTTGCGATAGATTTTGCTCATACTGCATAATACCATATGCAAGAGGAAGAGTAAGAAGTAGAAAACCTGAAAGTATAGTAAGCGAAATTTCAGAGATATCGAAAAAAGGAATAAAAGAAGTTGTAATAACTGGAATTCACATAGCTTCATATGGAAAAGATTTTAAAGAAGATTATAAATTAATAGATTTATTAGAAGAAATTCAAAAAATTGAGGGAATTGAAAGAATTCGTTTAGGTTCGATCGAGCCATTATTAATTACAGATGAATTTGTTAAAAGACTATCAAAGCTGGATAAAATTTGTCATCATTTTCACTTATCTCTTCAAAGTGGATGTGATGAAACACTAGCTAGAATGAATAGAAGATATGGTACAGAAGATTTTATAAAAGTTGTTGAAAGACTAAGAAATACTTATTCAGATGTAATTTTAACTACTGATATAATAGTAGGTTTTCCAGGAGAAACTGACGAAGAATTTGAAAAAACTTATGAATTTTTAACAAAAATAAAATTCTATAAAATGCATGTATTTCCTTATTCTAGAAGACAAGGAACTAAAGCAGCTGATATGAAAAATCAAATTGACGGAAATGTTAAAGATGAAAGAAGTAAGAAATTAATTGATTTATCAAATAAAAATGAACAAGAATATAATACTTCTTATGTTGGAAAAGTTGCTCAAGTTTTAGTCGAAGAAAAAGTTGGTGAAAATATATTTCAAGGGCATACAGGAAATTATTTAATGGTTAAAATTAAATTAGAAGACCATAAATATGAACAAAGTGAATTAGAAAACAAAATTGTAAATGTAAAAATTGTTGGGTGCGAGGATGCATATTTAATTGGAGAAATTTCTATAAATATTTAAAATAGATTTAAACTTGCGGTTGAACTTGAAGTTGAACTTGAAACTGAACTTGAGATTGAACTTGAAGTTGAAGTTGAACTTGAAACTGAACTTGAGACTGAACTTGAGGTTGAACTTGAGTCTGAACTTAAGGTTGAACTTGAGTCTGAACTTGAAGCAGGGCAACCAAAACACAGGATTTGTGTCGAAGAAAGTCGAAAAAAAGATACAAAAGTTTATTGAAAATATAAAAATAATGTGTTAACATATTAGTATACTATTTTTAGATAGTATGCTAATATTTATTTTTATAAAATTTAGTTCTATTTTAAGAAGAAAATTATTTCAAACATTTTGTTTTAAAAATTTTAATTTCAAACTATCCCCCCATTATTTAGTTTAAAAAATTCTTAAAAACTATCTAAAAATAGTAAATAATCTACTTTCTATATTAATTATAAATGTGTAATTTTTTTAAAAAAACTTATTGGGTTAATTGGAAAATTGCACATTTTTTGTAAAAACTAGCCTCTTGTAGGTATATTGATACAAAACGTTAAATAAAAAAACAACATTTTGTACCAGAGAGCAGAAAAAGTGCGTTACTGAGACAAAATGTTAAAATTAAAAAACAACATTTTGTACCAGAGAGCAGAAAAAGTGCGTTACTGAGACAAAATGTTAAAATTAAAAAAACAACATTTTGTACCAGAGAGCAGAAAAAGTGCGTAACTGAGACAAAATGTTAAATTTTAAAAAACAACATTTTGTACTAGAGAGCAGAAAAAGTGCGCCACTGAGAGAAAATGTTAAAAATAAAAAATAACATTTTG
>JAFTFU010000100.1 GCA_017458285.1 Clostridia bacterium
CTGTACATATCCAATTATTTTCTGTCGCATCTGCCCTAAAAGCATTCCAACCAATAAATTTATATCCATACTTTTTGAATTGATTTTTGGATAGTTTCTTACCAACTCCATATTCTACTATCATTGGCTCCATTGTGCCAGTTCCGCCATTTGGTTTATATTCTATTATAAAGAATTTATTACATATTCTTTCATCATCACAAATCATAATGAATTTATCTTCAGCAATATCTTTTACTACAGTGTATTCAAAATTATTTACTGTATTATCATGAATATTAGCATTAGCATAATATGTATGTACAAATCCATAAGCCTCATCTGTTTGACTTAATATATTGTTTGTATTTTTTCCAGTAGCACTATTTCCATAAATTTCTACATTTTTATGGGCAAATATATCAATCGCATAAAATTTTATATCTTTAAATGTGTTGTTCCTTATAACAATGTTATCTCCCATATAGTTCTCGTTGCCATTATAACCTAAATGTGCTCCTATTCCACATAATACATTTTCAAATGTGCAATTTTGTATAATAACATTTTTATTTGGTGTATTATCAATAGGATATGCTTGCGGTTCCCCACCTTCTGTAGCAGCGTCTAAATGTATTACTTCATTTTTGTTATCTGCTTTTTTGGGTTCGCTACTCACTTGATCTTTTATTGTTACATTTTCAATTAAAATATCTTGTGAATCTGAAACATTTAATGTATGACCAGCACTATTTATAAATGTGGCATTTCTTATTGTAAGACCTTGACCATGAGGAGTAAAAAAACAATTATAATTAAGGTTTCCTTTATTGTTACAATTCCATGTTCCTCCTTCAATTGTAATATTTTCCCATTGTGTATAACCACCATGTGTACACTTTGCTCCACTACAATCTGTTCCGTCACTATTTAAATGCCCTGTTATAAGCATTTGCCCTTTTCCAGTTGAATGTACAATCACTGCATTTTCATTTAGACTTAATGTTGTATTTGAATAGATTTTTAGTTGTCCATCTATATAGTACGTTCCCTCTGGTACATAAACTATAATATCATTATTCGTTTCTTTTGCTTTGTCTAATGATGCTTGAATCGCTTGTTTGTCATTTTCTTCATCTTCTCCATTTGCTCCAAATGTTGTGACATCATAGTATTCCTTTTCTGTAGAATTTTTGCTTACAATTTGTTCTCCATTAACTGAATATTCAATTGTTGTTTTGTTTAAACATAAGCTTCCAATAATTGCTATAAAAATAATAGCAATTATTATTCCAATAAAAATTTTATTTTTCATTCCACCTATTTCTTTCTATAATCTATATCTATATATTTATAGCATTTCTTTATTTTATTGTAAATAGAAGATTTTTTCAATGTTTTATTTGAGTATCATGTTTAATTTACGGATTTTCAAGTTATGGAGTAATATTACATTTTCTTTACATTTTAATTACATTTTTTCTATTTATTTTACTTTTATTTTTCGTTTTTAGCCTATTCCGTAGGTTTTTAATCGTAAAAAAAGTAAAATTTTCTGAACTTTTGTTAGTTAGAAAATTTTACTTTCAAGTATTTTAATAACTTTTATTTACCATAAATTGTTATAAATTTTCATTATAAATTTTTGTTTTTATTTTTACGTAGGAAAGATGGAATATCTAAGTCTCCTTGGCTATTTCCTAAATCTGAGCTTGTAGGGATTGAGTTTATTTTCTTTTCCCATGTTTTAGATACTAAGTTATCTACTCCAACATTTGAGTTTCCACCTGGATTTTTTTCAAAACCTGTAGCAATAACTGTAATTTGGATATCTTCTCCCATTTCTGGGTCTACTACTGTACCAAATATAATGTTTGCTTCTGGATCTACGCTTCTTTGTACTAATTCTGCTGCTGTATTTACTTCTTGTAATCCTAAGTCTTCTCCACCTGTAATGTTTATGATTACTCCTCTTGCTCCTTCGATTGATGTTTCTAGTAATGGGCTTTGTACAGCTTGTTTTGCTGCATCTTCTGCTCTATTTTCTCCAGATGCTCTACCAATTCCCATGTGTGCCATTCCTGTATTTGCCATTATTGTTTTTACATCTGCGAAGTCTAAGTTTACTGTTCCTGTTACAGTTATTAAGTCTGATATACCTTGTACACCTTGCATTAATACTTCATCTGCTTTTTTGAATGCGTCTGCAAATGTTGTTTTTCTATCAATTATTTGTAATAATTTGTCGTTTGGTATTACTACTAATGCGTCTACTTTTCCTTTTAAGCTTTCTATTCCTCTTTCAGCTTGAGCAAGTCTTTTTTTACCTTCAAATGTGAATGGCTTTGTAACAACACCTATTGTTAAAATTCCCATTTCTTTTGCAGCTTGAGCAACTATTGGTGCAGCACCTGTTCCAGTTCCTCCACCCATTCCAGCTGTAACAAATACCATGTCTGAACCTCTTAAGATTTCTGTTATTTCTGCTTTGTTTTCTTCTGCTGATTGAGCTCCGATATCTGGGTTTGCTCCCGCTCCTAATCCTCTTGTTATTTTTTCTCCAATTTGAATTTTTGTTGTTGCTCTTGAAGCTTGTAAAACTTGTCTATCTGTGTTTACTACTATAAACTCTACTCCTTTTATTCCGCTTCCTATCATTCTATCTACTGCGTTATTTCCTGCACCACCTACACCAATTACTTTTATTGTAGCTGTTCCATCCATCATTGTGATATTGTTATTGTTATCATCGTACTCTCTCATCATTAATTATTTCCTCCCATATATTTTAATAAAATTTAATAACTTTTTTTACTTTTAGTCAAGCTTACTTTATAGAACTTTGCATACCTATTAAATTTGTGTTTCTAGCCTGACCGTTAGCTTTTTTACGAATAAAAGAATTCTTTTATTTTTTCTAGAATTACTTTTATTTTGTTTTCCTTTGTATCAGAGTCTATACTGCTTGATACTGATTTTGCAAATGGTCTAGCTGCAATATATCTAACTAGTGCATAACTTGTCCTATATTCTGGCCTTACCATACTTATTGCTCTTCCTGTTGAGATTTTTACTGGTATATTTAATGCAATTTTTCCAGCTACATCACTTTTGCTAATGTTTGTTATACCTTGTCCTGTTAAAATTACATTGTTTATTTTTTGTTTTATACCTATACTTGTTATATCTTTATTTACTAAAGCAAATATTTCTTCTATTCTTGCTTCTATTATTTCTATTAGCTCTGAACTTTTTATTACTTTGTTTCTTGTTTCGTCTTTACATGTATTTAACATTATTTCGTTATCATTATCTATAAATGATTTTAAAGCAAGTCCATATTGTCTTTTTAGCTTGTCTGCTTCTTCTTCTGAAATATTTAATACTAATGCAATATCACTGGTTATACTATCTCCTCCTAATGGTATTGTATTTGTATATGTGAAGTTATTTCCGTCAAATACTCCTATTTCAGTGTTTCCTGCTCCTATGTCTAATATCATTACATTGTCATATAATTCATTAGTATCTAATATTAAATTTCTTTCTGCAAGTGCTATTGGTATAATTCCATCAATTTCTAATCCGGCTTTTTTCATTATACTAGATATTTGTCTTACATATTCTTTTTCTGCTAATATTACTTCAGCATGTACTGTAAATATTGAACTTAGATTTCCTATTGGGTCAGCAACTACTTTTCCGTTCTCTAATACAATTTTATTTATTCCTAAGTCAATTAGTGTTTGATTTTCTGGAACCTCTACATCTCTTACTTGCATTATTGCAGTTTGAACATCTTTTAATGTTATTCCTGCATATTTGTCTTTTACTTCCCTTGTAACACTGTTTTGTACAATAGTTACATATTTTCCTGGAATTGTTATATATGCAGAATTAATTTTTAAGCCTGCTTCATCTTCGGCATCATCTACTGCTTTAGATATGCTTAGGCTTATTTCTTCTTCATTTATTATTTTGCCTTTTTTTAGGCCACTACATTTATATGAGGTACTGCATATAGTTTCTATTTGTCCAAAATTGTTTACTTCGCCAACAACTGCGCTAACTTTGGATGTACCTATATCAATACCTACTATTATATCTCCGATTGCCAAGATAATTCCCCCAATTTTTTTGTATGTTTTTTTCTTTGTTATATATATTACATTTTCCGACTTTTGTCAATAGAATTTGTAACAATTTTGTAATATTTTTGTAATCTTTTTGTAACTCTTTGTTCTTATTTTCTTTCGTTTTTGGGCTAATTTTCTTAGCTTTCTTTAGTTTTCTTTATTTTTCTTTAATTTAGATAATTTTTCTGACCATAACTCTATGTAATATTTTCTTATTATTGTTAAATTTAAAAACATTCTTGATACAAATACAAATATTGCTGCTAAGTAAATATCTACATTTAATCTTTGACCAAGATATGTAAGTAACATTGCAAGAATTGAATTGCAGAAAAATCCTGAAATGAATATTTTAAAATCAAAATTCTTGTTTAATACTGAGCTTACTCCTCCAAGTACAGAATCTAGTGCTGCAATAACTCCTATTGCTAAAAATGTTGAATACGTATATGATATAATCGGAGCATTAATTCCAACAATTGCTCCTATTAAACATCCTAAAATAATTGCTAAATATATCATTTTTTTCATTCCTTTCTACGTTATAAGTAAATTTATATACCTAAAATATGCCTCGGCTATATTAGTATTTTCCTAGTTAAAAGGACTTTACTTATTTTTTATAACCGTTTTATTCTGTTTCAATATATCTTAGAGTTGTATCTTTATTTGATTTTTGAATTGAAACTTTATTGTCTCTTTCAATTTCTATTTTAAAATTGGCTTTTTTTAATACATCTATATATCCACCACTTCCTATCAAAGCACTTTCTAAGTATGCTTGATTTCCAATTGCTTTTATAGTATATGGTGCAACTATTCTCTTTCCATTTACTTTTATGTACAGGTTATCTATATCAACAATATCAGTTGTTCCTACAATTCTTTGATCATTTACTGATATTGCTTCTGCTCCTGCGCTTTTTAGAGCATTTATTGTATAAAGCAAGTCTTCATAGTTTATTCTATCGTCAACGCCTTCTTCATCTATTGTTATGATGATTCCAGGCCCTGTAACATCAGTATACCCCAATTGTTTTTGTAGTTCTTGTAATTCTGTTTCTAGTAATTGGCTTACTTGTTCATCAGTTTTATATTCTTCTTTATATTCATTTATTTTTACTAATAGTTCTGAATATTGTGCAGATAATTCTTCGTATTTTTCTCTCCAAGATACAAGCTCTGAACGCAACTCTGTTTCAGTCATGGCATCTATTGATGTTACATCAGTTTGATTTACTACTTTAAACTGCATACACATTACGCTAAGCAGTATAAAACAACATAAGCCTATTGATATACTTATAACAATTTTTTCTTTCTTCCTTTTTTTATTATTCATATTTACTATCATTCCTTTCGCAAGGTCTATATTTTTTTTTTAATAATAAGATATATTTTGGATGCCTTGCTTTTCCTTCTTTTAAAGATTAGAAAAGCATTTTTTACTTTTCTTTTATTGAGCATAATTGAATTTATAAATACCATTATATTTTGGAATTGTAACTTTTTCCTGCTTTACAATTGTAATACTTACCATTCTTTCTTTTTGTATTTTTTCTTCTATATATCCCCCTGCTCTTGATATTCCAAGTAATTGTTCTGGATAACCAATTGCTTTAATTTCATATGGACTTCCTTGTTTTACTCCATTAATTTTTATTACATTTCCGTCACATTCTATTTCTGTTGTAGATACTATTCTTTGGTCATTTATTGATACAGCTTCTGCCCCTGCATTAAATAATTCGTTTACAATATGTATTAAATATCCGTCGTGAACCACTAAATTTGATGCATCTCCAAAATAATTATTTGCAGATATTGTACTGTCTTGTATTGTAACAATTATTCCTCTTCCAGTTACTTCTGTTAATCCTAATAATGTATTAGTTTCTTTTATTTCACTTTCTATTGCAGTAAGTTCAGTATTATTTTTTGTTGCATTTTTTCTTTCTTCTTCTAAGGTCTTTTCTGCTTTTTGAATAGTGCTAAATAAACTATCATACTTATCTTTCATTTTAAGAACTTCATCTCTTAGTTCGCTTTGCTGTGTATTTGTCCCTATGATAGTTTTAAAGCTTTCTACTGACCTTATCTGTATAAGGATTGCATATGTTAATAAAGCACAAATTAGTCCTATTATAATGTACATTATTATTTTATTTTTCATAT
Organism: Clostridia bacterium; assembly: GCA_017458285.1. Taxonomy (GTDB): domain Bacteria; phylum Bacillota; class Clostridia; order TANB77; family CAG-508; genus CAG-269. The sequence continues at coordinate 6,291 of JAFTFU010000100.1, forward strand.
TTTAGTAGATGTTAGGTTTTGCTCCCTACTCCGCTCCTTTCTCTAAATATTCAAAATTATATGTTCCTGTATATTTTGGAATTACAATATTATTTTCTTTACTTAATTTTGATGTTAAGCCTCTTAATTCCATTATTTCTAAATATCCTCCTGGACGTGCAAGCATAGAAAGAGTATCTTGAGAACCAATTGCTTTAATTTCATATGGAGATATTATTTTTGTTCCATTTATTTTGAGAATATTATCATCAAACTCTATTCCAGTTATATTCACAATTCTTTGACCATTTATTGATATTGCTTCAGCTCCAGCATTGTATAATTCATTTATGATATTTATCAAATCGTTTTTCATTTGTGTATTTTTAGTTTGTACTATCGCAATTTCGTTTATTGTAATTTTTATGCCTGATCCTCGTGCCTCAGTTGTACCTAATAAAATATTGGTATTTGCAATTTGTCTTTCTAATGATACTAATTCACCATTATTGTTTGCTGCATTTTCTCTTTCTTTTTCTAAGGACTTTTCTGTTTTTTCTACCGTTTTATATAGTTTATCATATTTTTCTTTTAGTTTTAATATTTCTGTTTTTATTTCATTTTCTCTAATACTTTCACTTAAAGTTGTACCACTACTGTTTTCCGCTCTTATTCTCATTGCTATTCCATATGTAAGTAGAGCACACATAAGCCCAATTACGATATATACAATTATGTTTTTTTTCATTGTAGCCTACCTTTCTTTGTGATATAAGCACAAAAGGTGCATTTTTTATATTTAAGTTGCTTTTCAATTTATATTTATACGTTATTTACTTCTTGTCTGAAGTATGGTTGGAACCCTTTACTAAAGTCTCCGTTTACATAGATTTTTCCTTCTAAGTCTTTTGTATCTTCCATAATTCCTTTTACATATAGCATTTTGTTTGCTAAATTCTTTTCATTTCCAATATAAATCAGCTTTTTTGCCTCTTTAAAATAGATAATATAATTATCTTTATCTTTTATGTCTATATATGTAATTTCATCTTTTATTTCGATCTCTTCTAAGCTTTTTATGATTTTTAATACATCTTCTAATTTTTCTAAATCTTCATTTTCTAGCCTTTGTGCATCAGATATATTTTTTGTTTTATAATTTTTCAAAATCGTTTTATTTAGATTTATTCTCGTTGTTTCTAATATATATCCCTGAGTATCAATATATACATATTGTTCTCCCGCTTCTAGCATATAGGCTTTGTATCTTTCTTCAACTTTTATTGTTATTTTATTGGGCATCTTTCTATGCATTTGTGCACTTTTAATATATTCATTGTTTTCAATTTTGTTTGCTTGCATTCTTGTGAAAAATATGTTGTCTCCTATTTTTATGTTAGATAATTCTATAATTTGCTCTTTTGTAAGTTGGCTATTTCCCTCAACTATTATTTCTTGAATTTTAAACAATGGAGATATTGTTATAAATACAGCAATTGCAATTGTTATTATGATAAGAACTATTAATACTAAAATTAGTTTTGTTCTCTTTTCAATTTTTTTTCTTTGTTTTTCACTTATTCTTCTTTTTTCACTTTTATTATTTTGTCTACTTCTATTTTCGTTGTGTTCTTTTTTATCGTTATTTTCCTTTTGAATATGTGTTTCTTTTGGTTTTTCTTGTTTTACAGCTTTTTTCTTTACATGTTCCTTCTTTTTAGTTTTTTTTAGGTCGTTTGTTTTATTTATATTTTCTTTTTTCCTATTTTTTTGTTTCATAAAACTACCTTCTCCATTTTAATATAATTTAAAAACTTAGAACTTTTTAAATCCTAAGTTTTTAAGTTCAAGGACTGCATTAATAGTATGCAACCTGCTTAAAAATTTTTCTTTTGTTATTTCTCTAATAATTTTAAATCTATATTTTTTATTTTATATTTATTTGTTGTTTTGTCTAGCTTGAATTCTATTAGAGTATTTTCTAAACTATCACTGTTTTGTCTTAAGTCTGTTGTGTAATATAAATTTATTTGATTTATTTCTAGTTTTCGTGTTATTATTTCTTTAAATGTTTCAGCCATGTGTTTCTCGTCTTCGCATACTAATATTAATTGTGGCATTGTTTTAAAACCTGCGTCCATTGGTTGAAAGTTCTCATAGAATTCTTTATATAATTTCATTCTATCTTCTAGTTTTGATTCCCAATCTTTTTCTCTTCTTATTACTTCAAATAAAAATGAAATACTTCTACTATTTTTAGTTAAACTTACAGAGCCTCCAGAAGGTTTGAATGTTTTTCTTGATATTTTTGTTGTGATTGCAGGTTTTACTGTAAATTCATCAAAAGCTTTTACTTTTCTTAAGTATGCAATTAATACTTGATTTCCAGCTAATCTTTTCTTTATCATAGCAACTGGTTTTGTGTTATCTGATTGTTGCCAGTTACATGTGATTTCTTTAGATTGCAATAGATATTTACCCATTTTTTCTAAGCAATAAATCCTATATATTCCTTTTCCTTCTTCTTGATTAAAATAATATCTTGTTAATATTTTAGTTTTTACTAATTGCTCTAGCTTAGTATTTAGCTTATCTTGAGTTTTAGGATCAAATCCTTTTATTAAAAGCATTTGGAATAATTGTCTTGACGTTATAAATTCAAATTCATTTACTAACTCCAAAATTTGAAAGTGTATGTCTGTTATATGTCCTATATTTATTTTATGAACGATTTGATTCATAGATACATATCCATCTTTTCCGTCAAATGTTTTTATTTCGCCTTCTCTAATTGCAAAAGGTGATATTTCTGCTTTGATTTGGTCATCATTTACCACTTTTATATTCCTCCTATATAGATATTTTTATTTAATATTTTTTAGTAGACTAACATTTATTGTTCTTTGTACTGAATTTGTGTTTTTTTATTTTATTAATAGTTTGATCTTTTTCTTTTCAGGATTAATTTTTTTAATATATACTTGCACTTCTTGTCCATATTTTAAATTATCCTTATATTCTGCCATTCCAACTAAATTTGGAGTAAGTTCAATAAAAACTCCATTTTTGTTTTTATCTGCTTTTCTGACAATTCCAGTTGCATAAGTTTTTTCTTTAAAGTTTTTTACATTTTCTTCCCAAGTTCCTAAAGTATCTTTATAAGAAAGCATTATCTTATTTCTACTGCTGTCAATTTCTTTTACTGCTACTTTCACTTCTTGTCCAATTTTTAGTCTTTCTTCTGGTGATTTAATTCTTGAAACAGATAAGTCAACAATGTGAGCAAGCCCAGTAACTCCATTTTTTAGTTCAATAAAGGCTCCATATGGTTTTATTTCTTTAACAATTCCCTGTACCAATTGCCCTTCTTGTAAATTTCCAATTGTCTCTATTTTATTCATTTGTTTTTTCCTCTTTTCTTCTGTGTAACAAATCTTTTTTTACTTCCTAATTATATCTTTCTAACAAGCATTTGTCAATCATATTTTAAACTTACTTCTGCTCAATTTTTCAACTTACTTTCTCTTATTTTCCAAATTACTTCCGCATACTTTTTTAACTTCAATCTCACTTAGGTATCTCCATTTTCCAAGTTCTAAATTTTTAACTGATATTTCTCCTATTTTACTTCTGTGAAGAGCTAAAACCTTTCTTCCAACTGCTTCGCACATTCTTCTAACTTGTCTATTTTTTCCTTCATGAATAACTATTTCCAACCTTGAAATATTTTTTTCTTCATCAGTCTTTAGAATCTTAACTTTAGCAGGTTTAGTAACATACTCTCCTATATCTACGCCCTTTCTTAATTTTTCAACCTCATCTTTAGTTACAAATCCCTTTATAGTTACTGTGTAAGTTTTATTAATTTCATGTTTTGGATGAGTTATTTTATATATAAAGTCTCCGTCATTTGAAAGAATTAAAGCTCCTGAAGTATACATATCTAGTCTTCCAACAGGTACTATTCTTTCTTTTACCTTAATCAAATCAGTAACTTTGTCTCTTCCAAATTGTTCATCAACTGTGGTTACATATCCAATAGGTTTATTAAGCAAAATATATACTTTTTTCTCTTCAAGTTTAATTTGCTTATTTTCAAATTCCACTTTATCTTTATTTACATTTATTTTTGTCCCCAATTGGTCCACAACCTTGCCATTAACTTTTACTTTGCCTGCTAAAATTAATTCTTCGCACTTTCTCCTTGATGCAACTCCACATTCAGCCATAAACTTTTGTAGTCTTATTTCATTCTCCATATTTTTCAGTCCTTTCTTAAATCTTACTCTCATCTAGTTTTTTTAATATTTCTTCAAAGTATTGTGGCAGTGGAGCTTCAAGCTTCATTTGTTCTCCCGAAGTTGGATGTTTAAATTCTATTTCTTTAGAATGAAGCATCTGTCCAACAACATTAAATTCATTTTTACCATTTGAATATATGTAATCTCCGATAACAGGAAAGCCAATTTCAGATAGATGCACTCTTATTTGATGAGTTCTACCGGTTTCTATATTAATTTCAAGCAAAGTATATTTTCCATATCTTTTTAAAACCCTAAAATGAGAGATTGCTTCTTTCCCTTTTTTACTAACAGCCATTTTCTTTCTGTCTTTTGTGCTTCTTCCAATTGGCATATTTATTGTCGCTTCATTTTCCTTTATATTTCCTCTTACTAAGGCAATATATGTTTTTTTAACTTGATGCTCTTTTATTTGATTGCTTATATTTACATGCGCATTATCGTTTTTAGCAACTATTAAAATTCCTGAAGTATCTTTATCAAGCCTATGTACTATACCAGGTCTTATTTCTCCGCCAATTCCAGATAAAGAATCTTTGCATATTGCCATAATTGCGTTAACAAGTGTTCCATCCGGATTTCCCGCTGCAGGGTGAACTACTAATCCCTTAGGTTTATTTACAACAATTATATCTTTGTCTTCATAAATTACTTCAATTGGTATATCTTGTGCTTTTAATTCAACTTCTTTTGCTTCTTCTTTTTTGACAGAAATTATATCATCTTTTTGAATTTTATATGATGTTTTTACCTTTTTATCGTTTACTAAAACATTTTCTTCTTCAATCATTCTTTGAACTGCAGTTCTTGATATATTTAATTCTTCAATCTGTGATATAAATGCATCTATTCTTTTTCCTCCATCTTTTTCTTCAACTTTATATTGTTTCATTTATTTTTTTCATTCCTTTCTAAGTTACATTATTTTTATTATTGGTATTGCATTTTAAATACTTTGATAACAGTTGCTTTGCTTTATTCTACTTCAGTCCATTCCACGTTACTTTATTTTATATAAAATAAAAATGTTATCCTCATGCAATACTTCATAATTTCCATTATTTGTATTTGTAATTATCAAATTCATTTTTGAATTTTTATATAAAATAGCATGAGTAATTCCATATTTTTCAAAAGTCTCTTCATAGAACACATTAAGTCCAGAAGCTTGCATAAAATCAGTAAAAATATCCTTTCCATCTTCTACTTTTCCAGTTTTAGTATTAAATTCTGGAGTATATAAATCCGCTCTTGAATCTATAAAAACTGGAATTCCTTTATATAGCAAATAGCTTCCATAATTATATTCATTAAAAAGTTTAATATTGGGCACATCTAAATTTTCTAATATCCACTCGCTCATTTCTACTGGATACACTGTTTCGTCAACAAAAGTATGATTCTTTTTACCAATCACAAAATAACTACAAAGTGCTAATACCATAATTGAAATAATCAAATTTGGTATTTTATTTCTTGCAACCTTATCTATTTTCTTTATTGAATCCGGAGCAAAATTTATAAAACTTTGAGTTATTAATCTATTTAAGATCACTGAACCAATTAACGCAAACATTGATTGTTGTCTTCTTGAATATAGCATAAGAAGTAGTAGTCCTCCAATCATAAACAAATCGCGTAATTTTATTTTTACTTTTGTAAATATTAATACTGCAAATAAAATCACAAGAGAAATAATAATTGGAATATGTTCAATTATCGTCATTGGTAAGTGTTCATTTATATAACCTGTTGATTTTCCTTGCATTGTTTTTATTAAATATGTATATGGTGTTGTTCCGATTCTGGTTAAAAATCCTGTAAACATGCATACTATCATGATAATTATTAGTTTTTTAATAGCTTCTATTCTTTCAATTGTTAATTTATTTTTTTCTTTTACTTCGTTTTTTCCTACTTTGCAAAATATAGAAATTATGTATTCTGCAATATATGGTAAGTATAGTATAAAATAAAAATACCAAACTGCACAATGTAAATTAGCAATTAAAATTGGAATTAATATTAAACTTGCAATATATCTTTTTTTCTGTGTTTCCAAAAATTTTTCTATACTAAAAATTTCTAAAGCAAACAAAATAAATGTTATAAGCTGCGCTCTTGCCGCAATATAATCTTTTAAAATGTAGATAGTTCCTATCGTTATAAAAAAAGAGATTAGTTCGTTTTTATTTAATTTACAATTTACCAAATATATCGTAACACCTAAAATTGCTGCTAAAATGCAAGTCGATATGTATATTGCTCTATAACCTCCAATTGTTCCTGCAACTAGTTGTCCAGCAGAAAAGATTAGGAATATTAGTACATCATAAGCCCAGTGTGGATATGTGTATTGTAATCCATCATGCCATGAAAATGGGTCTAACATATCTATTCCATTTTCTATGATATGTTTTCCAATTGGTATTGTATAATATGTATCGTTTTGCATTGTAATTGGTGAAATTGATACACAAAAAATTATGATAAGTATTATAGATAAAAGCTTTATAGTTTTATTTTTCATCTTTCTTTTTCCCTTTCCCTTTATTATAATCAATTTTCTAATGGTTGTATCCATAGAATTCTTAATATAATATTTTATCTTTTAGATATCTGCCTAACAAATAAGCTGTACATTTAGTACAGCTTTAATTAATTACTATATCCGCATTTTTAGGGCAGATGTTTATAAATGTATTTCCGTCATTTACTGTAATTTCATTTCCTTGTAAATCTTTATACACTGTTTGTGACGCTCTACTAGTTTTTGTACATTTTATTTTTATAGCCTTTCCATTTGTAATATAATATCCGTCAAATGTACCTATATTATATAATCCTTGTCTTCCCTTGTTTTCTGAATCATTTAAAGTATAATTATCACACAAAGTTATAATTATATTTTTTGTTTTTATTTCTTCTCCTGATTGCATATCTTTTTGAAGTTTATTACGTGCATATCTTGTATATGTTTTTGTTTGTTCATCATATTTATATTCTACTGTTTGTAAATTAGAATGCGGTATAACCACGCTATTAGCAGTAATTCCGTTTTCAAGTTCAACTTCATCAGCGATATAGTTTAGCACGCTTTCTTTAGTTGATTTAGTTGAATAATTCTTTCTTTTTGCAATTTCTAATATTTTTTCAGTACTTGTTATTACATTATGAGGAGAAGTTTTTTTATTTGTTCTCCAAAAACTACTTTCACTCTCGCTAATTCCATTTATGTTTTGAACATTAAGGCTCTTTATATCGCTTTCGGCTTGTGGACTCCAACCATAATGAGTATATATAGCATCATTTTCAAGTGCATAATCTAAGAAATAATGTCTTGAACTTCTAACAGGTCCAATATTGTCCACATTTACTCCTTTAAATAATGCCATTAATCTTGTTTCTCCACCTTCAACTATTATCTCATAAACCAAATACGCTTTATTTAGCCCCGCTTGTGGCCATGCATCTTGATGATTGTCTATCATTACTGCAATTGGTCTATCGTTCCCATTAAATATTTGTACTTGCTTTTTCTTAGTTTCAACAACTAAGGCTTCTGGCTCTTCTGTTTCTGCATCTATTTCATTGTCTAAATATGTATTTTCTTGTGCTGTTTTTAACTTTTTCTGTGTATCTAATATTCTTAGTGCTAGTACTACTCCTGCTACAATTATTAAAATAATTAATATTACAATTAAACTTATATTTATTTTTTTATTCATTTTTATCATTATTCCTTTCTCAAGGCATAAATCCGGTTTATATTATCTGTTACGAATAATAATCCTTTTATTTAAATGATTATAAAATTAATTATTCGGCATTTTTTAAATCATA
>JAFTFU010000011.1 GCA_017458285.1 Clostridia bacterium
ACTTCAAGATTTACTTAATCGTTTAAGAAAAGAAGTTGTTACTACTGCAAATGTATCTGAAAAAAATGATAAATTTGAAATAAAATTTGAAATTGGAGGAATTAAGCATACCTATGGTTTAGGTGGTTTACACTCGGAAAATGAACCTGAAATCTTTATAGCTGATTCTAAGTTTAGATTAATTGATAGTGATGTCACAAGTCTATATCCAAGCATTATATTAATGAATCATCTTTATCCAGCACATCTTGGTGAAGTTTTTCTTCAAGTTTATCAAACAATATATGATCAACGAGTTTCTGCTAAAAAAGAAGGTAGAAAAATAGAGAATGAAACACTCAAACTTGCACTTAACGGTCTTACAGGTAATCTTCAATCGCCATATTCATGGGTGTATGATCCTATGATGGTTTTTAAAATACGAATTAATGGCCAACTTATGTTGTTAATGCTTATTGAATCTGTAGTAAATGCTGGATTTCAATTAATACAATCGAACACTAAAATTTCCATTGGTGTTCTAAAATCGGGTTAATTGCTGGAAAATCGCGAAGATAATAATACTACAACGTAATGAGTAATCATAAGCGTGAATGTTGAAAAAATTGTTATTATGTGACAATCAGCAGCCAAGTCTCTATTGTACTAGAGAAAGGTTCACAGACTAGTTGAAAAACGTGGGCTTATTTTAAGTCGAAACGCCCGATATATTACTTTGTAAAATTTTCTGATGGAATTTTCTGATGGAATTTTGAAATTTCATAAAATTTTATTATCTTTGTATAAGTTTAATTTTAAAAATTATTATTTATGCGAAGGTCTATTAAATTTATTTGTGATGAGACTAAAACATTTTTAAAGTCTCACAAAGGTGTTTATAAATTAGTAAACACAAAGAATGGTCATTTTTATATAGGGAGTACAGATCGAGATTTTAATGAAAGATTTTTAGAGCATTGTGCTACATATCAAAAGTACAAAGATGGTGGGAAATTAGTACATCCGTTGCTTTGACATGCTTACGATAAATATGGAATCAAATCTTTTAAAATAGAAATTATAGAAATACTCGATAATGCCACAGAAGACGAAATACATGCTAGAGAGGGTTACTATATTAGATCTCTAAATCCAGAATATAACATATGTCAAGAACCAGAACTGAGTGGTTCTCCAAACAAAGGTAGAAAACTAACAGACGAATGAAAACAACATATTGCAGAAAAATCAGCACAATATACTCATTCTCCAGAAACACTTGCAATAGTTGCTGCAAATAATAAAGCTAATGCTTGTAGATTAAAACTATACAAAGATGGTGAATTAAAATTAGAATTTAACTCATGAGTTGCACTCAGAGAACATTTTAATTTGAAAAGTTGTAGTGCTGCACAAGCTGCTGTAAAAAATGGAACCAAATGACATGGCTTTGACATTGTTAGAGAAACAACACAAATGAAAAAAATATTAGTTCATTTTGATGATAGAGATGAAGTATTTGATTCATTTAACAAATGTGATAAAGCTCTGGACATGTGACGTGGATATACTAGTACAATATATACAAAAGGCGTAAACGTTCTAAAAGATAAATATAAATATGAAGTAATATAAAGATATAGTCGAGTTCATATAGAAATATATGATGTTAAAGGATGGAATATTTGTAAAAGTTGATAGTGATCGATCTGAAGAATATTTCAATATTTGTCATGAATGGGAAGAGAAAACAAAACTCAAATTAGAGCATGATGAATTTGAAAGATTTTATCAGTATGCAATTAATGATTATCTTGGTGTTAAAAAGGGTTGGAGTGATTCACATGATTGGAATCTAATCAAAACAAAAGGATTGTTTATATCTAAACCAGTCTTAGGAAAAGGTTTAGCACCAATGATTATTCCAGAAGCAATAAATAAATATTTTGTTGAAGGAATTTCACCAGAAGAAACAATAAAACAATGTACAGATATTAAGAAGTTTTGTACATTTCAAAAGGTTGCTAAAGACTTTTTTGTTGAATATAATGATAAACCTGTAAGACATATTAATCGATATTATATGTCAACAAATGGAGGGCGTTTAATTAAATTCAAATTAGAGAACGGAATAAAAATACGTCCTACAAATTTGTGTGCAGATTCTGCTGTTACATTATATAATAAATTTGATGATAAACCTATAAAGGATAGAAATATTAATTATAGGTATTATCTTCATGAAGTTTAAAAAATTATTGATTCTATGGAGAGTCAACAATTAACACTATGAAATTAGATTTAAATTTATTAAAGAGAGAGCTGTCAATAAATCATCCATCTAAAAAAGAGTGGCCAATGTTATCATTTATAATAAATGAATGTTATAAAATTGGTGGATTGGATTTTGAGATGGATGGATATTGTAATATTTTTATAACAAAGAACACTTCAAATCCTGATTATTTTCCTTGTGTTGTAGCACATGTGGATTAGAAAAACATAGTTCACATTAAATCTGTTTAATTGACGGGGACACCCTTAGAGTTTTATATACCAAATCATAATAGTAATATTATGGTGGCTGAATTAACTACTCAGGTACGGTAAAAAAGATAAAAATTGGGTAATCCGCAGCCAAGTGACCTTTATTAGAGGTTAAAGGTTCATCGACTATCCCGCAAGGGAGTACAAATATTTTGACAAAAAATACAAAAATATTTGGAAAAGGCAGAAATATTTTGTATATTTGTGTGATATTAAAAATTTAACTTTTAAAATTACACAAATGGAAAATAAAATTTATCGTTTTTATACTCTTTCTTCATCAGATGAACCAGAAAGAGTTAGGTATGTAGGCGTAACACAATCTACAATTAAAAATAGATTTCAAGAACATAAAGGTCGTGCCAGAGGAAATCCGAAACGACGTTCTCAACCTGTACATAAATGAATGTATTCTAAATATATGCAGAATATAGATATTATTTGTACAGAAATTGATCAATGTTCAGAATCTGAATGAAAAGATAGAGAAAAATATTGAATTTCTTATTATCGTAAGTTGGAACCAGAATTATTAAATTTACAAAGTGGAGGGTCCGGAGTAGTTACAAAAGAAATGCGTAACATTGAAGGACAGGAACGAAGTAGATTAGCACATATTAAACCGGTTGCAGCTTATGATAAAACTGGAAATCTAATAGAAGCATTTGAATCAGTAACAGCTGCAGCGAATTTTTATAATATTAACAAAACTAATATTAGTAGTGCTGCATTAGGTAAGATAAAAACCTGTCACGGATTCATTTGAAAATTTTTAAAAAAAGAAGATATTGTAGATTTAGAAAAATATAATAAAAAAGTAAATCCAGATTATAATAAAAGAGTTGTTGTTTACAAATATAATAGTAATAATGAAATTGTACAAACATATCAATCTGTTAGACAAGTTTTTCGCGAAATAAATGGAAAAGATAGTGGAGGTACAGATTATTTTACTAAAAAAGTATTAGACAAAAGTAAATTATGAAATGGATTTTATTGAGCAACGATTGCTGATTTTAAAATAAATGATCAAAATTATGCATGTAAAGAGGTTACTTCTGAAGGAGAGCTTGTAGAATTGTTTAGACATAAATCAGATGTTGCAAAAAAATATAATGTGAGTCTAGATACTATTTATCATAGAATAAAAACGCATAAACCGTTAGATAACGGACATTTTATTGAAAAATATTAAGATATAGTCAGACACTTAATGAAAATTAAGTGGTTAATCGTGTGTAGTCTCTTGTGATAATAAAGAAGTTAGACTTAAAAACAATAAAATTTGGGGTAGAGATAAAATAACTGGAAAACAAACTGCTCTTGGTGCAGATGATACTAATGGCATTTGTTGTGCAATTCAGTTATTAAAAGAAATTCCTGATTTAAAAGTTTGTTTTACTACAGAAGAAGAAGTTGGATTTTTAGGAG
>JAFTFU010000012.1 GCA_017458285.1 Clostridia bacterium
AATTATCAAAGAGGAACTTCGCAAACAAGGAAAAACTAATGGTTGGTTGGCGTCGTAACTGAATGTTAATCCGCGTACAATAAATAAGATATTCCAGAAAACCGTTATTGATACACAACAATTATTTTTAATTTCCCAAGCATTAGAGACAGATTTCTTTCAGCATTATTCCGAAAAGTTGAAATAATAAATAAAAAACTAATAATCCACTTGCCCAATTACGGCAATACGCCCATATTGGGCAGTATCTTTTCTTGTAAGAACAAAACAAAGACTATATTTTTGCAATCCGAAATAAAACAAACAGAAAAGCCGAATTGCTATAAAGGACGTAGGCGTGAATTAAAAATTAAAGATAAAATGAAAAAAGTAGTTTTTGTAATTCTTGTATTAGTTTCAATTAAATAAACGCTCAAGAATTAATTCGTCATACTATGGATAACATCATTAGTGATATAGAAAAAGCACAGTTTAATGGCCTTGTAAAAAAAATTGAGGTACTTGGATATAGGCAAGTTGAAGAATTTGGAGAAATAGTAAAATACTATGATTCTACAGATATAGCCATTTTTTACCTTAATGAAAATGGTCATGTTGTAGGAGTACAGGCTCCAGAAGCCTGGGGTGTAGAGTTCTCTGTAACTGAATATCGTCTTGACTTATACTACTATAATCCTAATAATAGGATAGATTCTGTTATGAAATTTACATGTTCTAAAATTCACGAGTATATAAATGGCTCCCTGTATTATGATGGTCTTGTATTTTATCGTAATTGTTATCTGGGTTGTGGCACTATTTATGACTATAAATATAATAATGAAGGGAAAATTATAGATTTGTCAAAATTTACGATATATGAAGATGGACGCAGAGATTTAACAGAAAGAGTTCGATATAGATATGAAAATCACAAGTGTATAGAAGCATATTACAGTGGCCTTGGAGCGTTAAAGTATAATGTAGAGAAAATTTATGATAGTAATAATCATTTAATTAAAGATATTGTACAGAAACCTAATACCAAAATAGCCATTACATATTCTTATAATTCGAATGGATTGATGACAGAGAAAACAGATGGATACACTACATGATCATATGACTCTAATGGGCAATTAGTAGCAATAAAAGATGGTGGGAAACCATATCGTAAATTTTCTTATGATACAAATGGAAGTATTCAATCAATAAAGGCCTATAATCCGCATGCAAATAATAACCAAAAATGGAGAAATGTTTCTATTGATGACAGAAATTTGGAGGTTTTTGATGGAAAATCTATAACAATATGGAAGAATGGACGTAAGTATGACGAACGAGGATACTTAAGCATTAGAAAAGATTATAATTACTATAATGAATGGAGAATTTCCTATGCTAATAATGTTGAAGAAATAAAGGTACAGAATGTTGAATTATTTGATTCTGTCAAAAACAAAGAATATAATAATTTCATTGAAAAAAAGATAATTGGAAAAAAGACAGAGGACAGATTAGAAAAAAAACTTAAGGTGGATGATGAAAACAATTTCTAAAAAAAAATTAAAAAAGAGATATGATATATGTATGCAAACAGAATGAAATTATTTTATATATACATTTTAAGTATATGTATTTTATTTGTATCATGCAATAAGATACAAACAAAGATAGGTAATGTTGTGGAAAATATTACTGAAAGCAATATTAATAAAGTAAAGAATGGGGTCTTAGAAGGATATCCAACTGTAACTGTAGGTGGATTACTTGAAGGTTATTCTTATTTCCAAAATAAAAAATGGATAGAAATTAAAACTAATAACGGTACAGAGATTGTAGAATTCAGAACAGAATATTATAATAAAGATAATTATGATGATATATATAACAAAGACTTATTCATATTTAGTTTTCGTATATACAAAACAGAGATAAGAGGTTGTAGTTTTGAACTCTGTACTTTGACAATAATATCCCAAAATGGTACAAAGCAGGTTTATGACAACGAATTGGAAGTGGATATTTTGGGAAACTATACTGCACCTATAGATAATATTTTAGAGCTTATATGTAATAATGAATCATTGTTCTAATGTATCTATATAGATTTAGGCAAGTCATGTATGATCATAAAATATCATGGAAAAGAATTATTGGTTACATAGAATTACAGGAGGAGACAATGCTTTACCTTTCGCATATCAGTTATTATTTAAACACAATTACTTATCTATAGGTTGGAGTGATTTATCATCGACAAAATTTATTTCAAGAGTCAAAAATGAAGGTATTTCTGTAATTAATAAAAAATGGAAAATTTGGGGTGGGGATTACCTAGAAATCGTTGGAGCCTTTATCGTTTTATTAAAGAGATAAAGACCGGTGATAGTATTTTAGTTCCTTATGGAAAAAATTTTAATGTATTTGAAATAGTTGATGATATCATTTATAGTAATGAGACTATTGATACTTCTATTTACATTGATTGGAATAATAATAGAGCTACACTGAAAGAAGGATGTTTTTATAATAAAGAAAATAACTTGATAGATATGGGATTTTATAGGAAGGTCAAAATTATAGAGAAAGAAATTCCAAAAAATGTTTATGCAAATCAAGACCTTTATTCTAGAATGAAAATAAGATTAACAAATGCAAATATATCTGATATAAAAGATTCTATAATACAGGCTATTGTAAGATTTAGAGAAAATAAACCAATAAATCTTAAGGAGCAAATTATAGAAGAATCTGCAAAAAAAATATTAAAATTAATTAATGAAAATGTAAATGACATTAAATTTGAAAAATTGATAGAATATTATTTAAAATCTATTGGAGCAACCGAAATAATAACTCCTAATAAAAATGAGTCTCTTACAGAAAAAGGGGATGCAGACAAGGTAGCTTACTTTGAGAATCTAAAAACAGCTATTATTGTTCAAGCAAAGAAACATAATAGAACTACAAATGAATGGGCTGTACAACAAATAAAAAACTTTAAAAGAAATCACAGTTATGATGATTATAATACACAGATGTGGGTCATATCTTCTTGCGAACAATTTAGCGAACAGGCGATAAAAGAAGCTATGAATTCTGTTCGATTAATTAATGGAATAGAATTCTGTAAAATGATACTTGATGCAGGACTAGTCCATATTAAATTGTAATTTTTTCCTGCGAGAAATTTTACCTCTATAAAATTTCTTTATATCTTTGCAGTCCTTTGATAAAAGAAATTAATAATTAACAATTAAGGCATAATGGTCAAAATCGTAGGCTAAAAAGGGGGTTAAATTATTAATTTACTTATCTTTGCAAAGATTTTTCAGCTGCGGTATGAAAAAAGTGTAAATTCTGTGGTTCGTGCCACATAAAAAAGAACGGAAAAATTAGAGACAAACAACTCTATAAATGTCTTGATTGCGGTAGGCAATTTACCAACTCAAAGCAATTAGTTTCAACGAGTAAACTCTATGATGATTATGTCCTCGGTAAGCAAACTTTAAAACAACTGTCTGATAAGTATAATATTAGTGTAAGTACTATTCAACGGAGATTTAAAACTCTTCGGTCTAAACGTTATATATCAAAAGACAAGAGCGTTATTGTGCATATGGATACTACTTACAGAGGCAAGGACTTTGGCGTTGTTGTTATGCGTGATAGCATATCTTCAAAAGTTATTTGGCGAAAGTTCATCCGTAGTAAAGAAATGGTTGCTGATTATAGAGAAGGTATTGATTGGTTGAATAATAATGGTTTTCATCTTGTCAATCAACTTACAGAAATGGATAAAGATAGTTTTATCGGTGCTTATAATCAATGGAATATCAAATGGGAGACGTTCCTCAAAGAGGGTAGAATTGATGATAAAACAAAGAGAAAAGTCTATATCCATAAGAGGTTAAGAAGTGCTAATCATAGTTTTAAGATTAATATGAAATATCTATGGACATGGTATGATAATATAGACCTTAATATTCCTAATACAAATAACTCTTTAGAAGGATACTTCAAACATCTGAAAGCATACCTTAACTCCCATAG
>JAFTFU010000101.1 GCA_017458285.1 Clostridia bacterium
AACTTTGATTTTGTGCAATGTATTTATATAACTATTTATACTACTTTTTCCCCTATTTGTAAATAAAAATATTAAAAATTTTCAAAGTTTTTTATTTTATTTGTAAAATATTCTCCTAGCGTATTAGCATTAAATGTTTGTACCTCTCTTTTCTTTCCTCTCAAATACTTGATACTTACGCATAAATAAGGAACATGATTACGACGATGATAATGTTTTATAAATTTCAAGATTTGAACATCACATACGTAGGCATTATGAATATCGTAAAAAGACAAAATTTGACCTTCATAAAAAAACTCTCCATTATTGACAAAATAGCAATAACGATTATCTTTAATATAAATGACCTCCCCTCTATTAGCTAATGTTAACATAATTGTAACATTAGCTATCACTTGTTGTCAAATAATAGTAATTATGTTATAATTATTTAAGAGGTGGTACAAATGATAATAATATCAATAATAATAATATGGATAATAATAAAACAATACAAAAAACACAAAGACAACAATTTTTTTTCAACAGATTTATCAAGCTATATGAATAAAAATGAACCAGAAACATACAACTCAATAAACAATACATATATTACTGATAATGAAATAGAAACAGATTATACAAAACAAGAAATAAAAAAAACAATAAATTACGATGAACTATATATGAAAAAGAATTATTTGTTAACAAGAACGGAAGCAAATTTTTATAAAACATTAAATATAATAACAAATGATTTAAATCTAGTTATTTGCCCACAAGTTGCTTTATATGAAATTGTTAGAAATAAAGATTTTAAAGATTTTAACAAAATTAAAAGCAAAAGCATAGACTTTGTCATAACAGATAAAGATTTAAGAATAATACTATGCATAGAATTAGATGATTATACCCACAGCAGATACAACAGAATTAAAAGAGACGATTTCATAAACACCTTATTTAAAGATTTAAATATTAATTTATTAAGAATAAGCGTTTCAAACAAATATGATATAGATGAGTTAAAAAACAAAATAGTAGAAAATATGTAATTTTCTACTATTTTAAGATAAAACAAAGGGAAAATAATAATATATATATTTTTTTAAGCAATCCCCCAACATTCTGACATCAATAGATAATAGTTTCCTTATTTCCAAGAAAGCTTTTAACTTTCATTTTATAGTCTCTAGTTAAATCATGCAATGGGAATCCATTAGTTACAGCATACACTAGAGCCATTAATGTTTTATCTTTTTTTAAATCATCAACACTTAATTGAAATTCATTAACATATAACTCGGGAACTACACCATTATAATTATACAATTTAATGTCTTTAATTGAAATATCATCAATATATTTTGTTATTTACATTCTAGTAAGGTCATAATCAAGATTACTTTCTATTTTCTTATTATATATTTTTATACGATTATCACGTTTACCTATATAATACGTCTTGTCATCTCCTCCACAGTCATATGTAAGTAAAGTACTTTTTTTCATTTTATTAACACCAAATGTTCTAGATATTATCTAAATTAGTAAATACTTCATCAACTGAATACACTTTATTAGCTTTTATATCATCTAATCCTTTTTGTAATTTTTCTTTTATGTCTGTTTTACTTTTTATTATCACACTATTTGGAGCTTTTGAATCTATATGCGATAATTTCAAATATTCAATAAAATCAATAACTTGAGCCATTAATTCTTCTGGCAATGTATTTATTTCATTATATAATTCTTGTTTTTCAATAGACATACTATTTACCTCCAATTTAATTTGTAATATTATTATAACATCTTTAATATTAAAAATCTATATTTTTATAATCTTCCACACTCCATTTTTATTTGAACCTTCTCTTCTTATAATATTTTTATCTTTTAAGCTGTTTAGAACTCTCATTACTTGTCTATCTCCGATAGAAACTTTATCTGATAATTCAGATATTGTAATATTCTCATTCTTACTTATACAATTATACACTTTTTGTTCAGTTTCACTTAATTCAACCTCATAATTTGGTTTGTCGACTTTCTCCAATAATTCTTTATTAATAGAAAGCGTTACTATAATTGTATTATCACTTATTTTGACATTTATTCTGACATTAAAATTATATATTTTCAATATGTATAATTTCTATTATTTTATTTTTCAAATATAAAACTATGTGGAAGTAATTCACTAATAGTTAGTTCTTCAATATTATTATCATTGTCTACAACGCATACTTTAAAGTTTTTATCTACAAATTCACTCATAAACTGTCTACAATATCCGCATGGCATACATTTTTCTTTTGGTTCTTCACCTTTATTTGCTCCAACAACAGTTATACATTCAAATTCTCTTTCTCCTTCTGAAAGAGCTTTTGCAAACGCTGTACGTTCAGCACAAATACCTTGTATTCCATGATTTTCAATATTACATCCTAAATATATTTTTCCGCTTTTTGTTCTGAGAGCTGCACCTACTTGAAAGTTGCTATAAGGTGAATGTGCCTTTAATCTAGCACTTTTTGCTAATTCAATATCTTCATTATACATCATTTTTCTCCTTACAAATATTTGAAACAGACATATTATATATTTTCTTTAAGTTGTCACTTGTTACTACTTTATCAATACCATCTTTTGCTATATGCTCATATACAGTTAATAAGAATTTTTGAATTTTGAGATTAATAAATTCCTTATCTTTTCTTTTATTGTAATAGTTTAATGGTGTATCTTTTTTCCATTCCTTTCCATTATAAACTAAACTTGCAGCTAACGTATCACATATCATTTCGACTGCATATTTATATGGAATTATAGGAGCTTTTTCTTCTGTTGCAAAATCTATCCAATATTCAAAATGATGTTTATTTCTTCCTTTATGATGTAACCAAGCTTTTGAATATCCATTTTCTTCTATGCATACTGATATTGGACTTCTTTTTCCATTATAATACTTTACTCCTTCCCAAAATTCTACCGGAGAATACTTTGATAAATCATGCAATAAACCTCTTATAGGTATTCCTGCTTTTATGCTTAATTTGAACACATAAAATCTATGTTTATTTACTGTATGCAAATGCTTAAAAAATCTCATTGTTCAACTCCTTTTTTATTATAATTTTTTAACTATCCTAAGGAAGTTTCAGGATATTGTTCGTGTGACACTTTTATGCTAGTTTATTAACAATAGAATTTAAGTTCTTGACCCTCAAAATAATTTTTCCATTTTGCTAATATTAGAAAATAGTTATCATTTACTACTTTCAAAATCTTTTTTAAATCATTAATAGGAATATTACTTTTATTGTTTGCAACTATTGTTCCACCGCTTTTTGTAAGCCAAATTTTTGTAGAATTGCTTGTAGGATTTCCTTTAGATATATGTATATGAATTGGTTCATCATTTTCATTAGACCAAAAATATATTTTATATCCGCATTGTCTCAAATATATTAGGCACTCTCAAGACCTCCTTCACTTGCAATTTCATAAAAATGTGCTGCACCTTGTTCAACAACTTTCTTGAATATTTCAATTTCTTCGTCTGTATAATTTCCATCATTTTCTACTATTTTGTAGCTTGGTAATTCAAAAATTAGTGTATCGAAACCGTTTTCTGTTGGTCTCTCGAATACAACTTTTATTATTTCTTCTCCGTTTTCTCTTTTTATTATATCTGAAATTACAAGTTCTGTATTATCTGCGTATTTACATATTGTATGCATCATTTTTATTACGCTCCTTTTACTATTAATATATTATTTAATAACTTTATTTTATCATAGTGTAATAAAAGCGGTCAAGTTGATTTGAAAATAATTTTATGAATAACTTCCTTTATAGTTATCCATTTAACACTACACAATCTTCTATATACGTATTATAATTTGAATTTATATGTAATGTCAAGCAGTTATCAAAATTAACGATATTAATTTATAATAACGCACCTAATTTTAGATGCGTTACAATATTTTATATTTAATTTCCAATAACCTCATCATGAAGTTCCTTAAGAATATCATCAGATACAACATTTTTAAAAACAATAGCAATCTTAGAACGACTAATATCAATAGTTAAAACGTCTAAGTTATTCTTTTCAATAATACTCATTATCTTTTTATAAACATCATTATTAGAGATAATTCCATGACCAATAATAGAAATTCTAGAAATTTCTTTCTTTACAATGTTTTTAATAACAGTACCTTCTATATCATCAGTATGAGTAATAGTAGTACCTGTTCCCTCTTCAAAAGTTGATTTTGCAACAATTGGGATATTATGATTTTCCCCTATTTCAATACATCTATTATGAAGAACTTTAGCACCTTCACTAGAAATTTCAATCATTTCTTCATAAGAAATATTTTCCAACTTTTTGGCATTAGGAACTTTGCGTGGGTCTGCTGTAAATACTCCGTCTACATCAGAATAAATATAACATTTATCAGATTTGATAGCTGCAGCTATTGCAACCGCGGTTGTATCTGAACCTCCTCTACCTAAAGTTGCTATGTCGTTATTTGATGTTATTCCTTGAAATCCAGCAACAATTACAATATTTCTTTTTTCTAATTCTTGATTAATTCTTGTTGTGTCAATATTTTTAATTATTGCATCTTGATTTACATCACTTGTATATATTCCTGCTTGCCATCCGGTTAAGGATATGGCATTATATCCCAGTGATTTAAGTAAAATTGCTAATTTTGCAATTGTAATTTGTTCTCCTGTACTTAAAAGTACATCTAATTCTCTTTTGTCAGGATTATTGCACAAGCTTTGTGCTTCTTTTATTAAATTATCAGTAGTTTTTCCTTGTGCTGAAACTACTACTACTACGTTATTATTTTTATAAAAATCAATTATTTTATCAGCTACTATTTGTAATTTTTCGTTATTAGCAACTGAACTTCCTCCAAATTTTAATACTACTGTGTCCATTCTGGCACCTTCTTTACTAGTTAAAAAGCTTCGTTTAAATTTAAACATAGCTGTTATTATATTATATGTGTATTTATGTAAATTTGTTCTATTGTACTGACTTTTTAATTTAAATCTATTTCTTATTTAGAATTAACAATTATTATAATACTACTTTTTATCCTTTTTGATTATTAAATTTCAAAAATGCTTCTACAAATCCATCCAATTCACCGTCCATAACTGACTGCACATTTCCAACTTCAAAATTAGTTCTATGGTCTTTTACTAAAGTGTATGGACAAAATATATATGAACGAATTTGACTTCCCCATGCAATGTCTCTTTGCTCGCCTTTTAGTTCTGCAATTGTTTCTTTTTGCTCTTTTTCTTTTAAATCAAGCAACTTAGATTTTAACATTTTCATTGCCATGTCTTTATTTTGAAATTGTGAACGTTGCGTTTGACATGATACTACAATATTTGTTGGAACGTGTGTTAAACGCACTGCAGATGAAGTTTTGTTTATATGTTGTCCACCTGCACCAGATGCTCTATATACGTCCATTTTGATGTCTTCAGGATTAATGTCAAGTTCAATGTCATCTGTTATTTCAGGCATAACTTCAACTGAAGCAAATGATGTATGACGTCTTCCGCCAGCATCAAATGGAGATATTCTAACTAATCTATGTACTCCTTTTTCTCCTTTCATATACCCATATGCATTTTCTCCTGTAATTTCAAATGTAACACTTTTTAAGCCCGCTTCATCTCCATCAAGATAATCTAATTCTGTAACAGAAAAATTTCTTTTATTTGCCCATTTAACGTACATTCTATATAACATTTCTGCCCAATCTTGAGACTCTGTTCCTCCTGCCCCTGGATGTAATGTTACTAGTGCATTGTTTCTGTCATATTTTCCAGATAAAAATGTATCAAGTTCAAATATTTCTAATTCTTTTTCAATTTTTTGTGTATTTTTTATTATATCATTTGCTACTTGAACGTCATTTTCTATATTTACTAATTCTGTAAGTTCAATCAAATTTTCTAGTTCATCATGTATTTTTTTATATGATGTTGTCTTGTTACGCGAGATTTTTATTTTATTTAATATTTCAGATGAATTTTTGTTATCATTCCAAAACTCGGGCTTCATTGTTTCTTGTTCTAATTGTTTTAATTCTTCCTCTATTTTGGATATTTCAAAGTGAATCACCTATACTTTGTAATTTTGTTTGCAGATTTTTTAATAATCGAGTATTTTCTTCTAATTCTAACAAATTCTATCACTTCCTATCTTTTTTGAAAAAATCAAACATATTAAAATTGTTTAATATGTATTATTTATTGATGTTTATATAATATACTACATAGACTGATATGTCAATAAAGAATTAATTCTTTTTATCGTAATCATCTAAGAAGTGATGAGTTTTGCCATCTTTTCTGTATGAAATTAGTGTATCAAGATTAACATTTTGAGTGCTTCTTAAAATA
The DNA here is from genome assembly GCA_017458285.1 of Clostridia bacterium. Taxonomy (GTDB): domain Bacteria; phylum Bacillota; class Clostridia; order TANB77; family CAG-508; genus CAG-269. Next base: position 6,439 of record JAFTFU010000101.1, read on the forward strand.
TTCATATCAACATTTTTATAGGTTTGCCTTAGTTTTTTGATTAATGTTTTCATTTCCTCTCTTTTTGATCCCCCACCACCATTGTCACACATAGTACAATGTTCAGTAAATCTACAAGCACATTGGATAAATTCTAAATCGTTCCTTTGTTTCCAACTAATTATATCCGCTTCTTTAACATAATATAGAGGTCTTATTAATTCCATTCCCGGATGAAATGTACTATGTAATTTTGGCATCATAGTTTGCATCTGAGCTCCATATAACATACCCATTAGAACTGTTTCTATTACGTCATCCATATGATGTCCTAATGCGATTTTGTTGCACCCAAGTTCTTGAGCTTTTTTGTACAAGTAACCTCTCCTCATTCTTGCACATATGTAACATGGGTGGTCGTCAATAGTTGCAACGCGGTCAAATATATCTGTTTCAAACATTGTAATTGGAATGTTTAATAATTTTGCATTTGAAATAATTTTCTGCTTGTTTATTTCATTATATCCCGGATTCATTACTAAAAACACTAGTTCAAAATTCATTTTTCCGTGCTTTTTAAGTTCTTGAAAACATTTTGCAAGAAGCATAGAATCTTTTCCGCCAGACATGCAAACGGCAATTTTATCTCCCTCTTGTATCATGTCAAATTCTGTTATTCCTTTTATAAATTTTGTCCATATTTTTTTACGATAATTTGTAATTATGGTTCTTTCTATTTCTTCATATCTTTCCAATTAAATTCTTCCTTTCTCGTAAATGTTACATGAAAATAAACGATATAATTTATTTTTTACATAACATTTTTTCTCAGTTAATATTAAAATTTTTATAGCAAAGGTCAAATATCTTAATAAATTCGTCTATTTGGTCAGTTGTAACCAAATGACTTAGGCTAATTCTCCATGAGCTTAAAGCTCTTTTTCTATCATGAGTTATTGCCATAACTGACCTTGACGGACTTATAACTACTGAACATGCCGATTTTATTGATATACATACTCCATAATTTTCTAGTTCTTGCTTAAATTGTGTTGCTTTTACTCCATTTATACTTAGATTTAATATGTATGGATTTTGAGTAGATATAGTATTTATTTGAACTTTATCATAGCGGCTTAAAGCTTCTCTTAATTTGCTATTTAAAGTTTCAACATATTTGGATCTATTTTCTTGATTTTGAACAGCTAAGCTTATTGCTTTATCCATAGCTATAATCTGTCCTGTAACTGGAGTTCCGCTTCTATATATGCTTGTACTTGCCCCTCCATTAATTAACGGTTCTAAAACAATTTCTTTTTTCTTTAGCAATCCTCCTGAACCATTTAACCCATAAAATTTGTGTGGTGCAAATGATATTAAATCTACATTACCTAAATTTATATCAATTTTTCCAATACTTTGTGTGCAATCAACATGTAAAAAACAATTTGGATAATCTTTTATGATTTTTGCAATTTCTTCTATTGGTTGTATTGTTCCTATTTCACTATCTACACTTGAAATTGAAACTAATATAGTATCTTGTCTTAATAATTCTTTTAAATGTTGTAAGTCTACTTCCCCTCTTGTATTTATATTTACTAAATCTATTTCATATCCCTTTTCTTTTAATTTTGTTAAAGGACTACTTACAGAAGAGTGTTCCAAAAATGTTGTTATGATATGTTTTCCATTTTCTCTATACGATGTTGCTACACCTTTTATTGCTAGATTGTTTGACTCACTTGACCCAGATGTATATATTAATTCCATATTGTCATCTATTTTATATTTTTCTTTGAAATTGTTTATTATGTTTTTTGTTGAGTTATCTATTTGCTCTTTTGCTTCTATTCCTATGCCATGTGTTGAGTTTGGATTTCCATAGTATTTTGTTGTTGCATCTACGAATGCATCTAATACTTCTTTATCTACAGGCGTGTTTGCTGCATAGTCTAAGTATATAGTTTGATTAGTTGACATTTGTTTTCTCCTATTCTTTTATTATTTCATGGTATATTTTTATCAGTTTAAAGGATTAATGATTATTTAGATTTTTCAATAATTTTTATAAATCTTTTTGCTCTATCCTTTACCATTTTTTCAAGAAGTTTTAACCTCTGCTCGTCTAAATTATAATTAGGATGTTTGGTAAATTCAAAAGTTAATAATTTTCTTAATTTTGAAATATGTGTTTTGTTACAAAAATTAGACACCAATTCATCAAAAGATATTCCATAGTAAGAAATGTTAGCGTTTTCTGAATTAATAAACTCATCAAAAGTTTTACTATCCTCAAATATTTTTTTGTCAACCTTTGAAAGTAATCCTTCTCCATTATCAAAAATAGGTGCTAATTTTGTAATTATACCGGTATAATTATTTTTTAAAACACCAAAGTTTCCAAAATGTCTGTCATAATTCATTATAAGAGCATCAAGTAAAATTAAATCTCCAAACTCTTCCTCAAAATGGTTTTGTTTCATAAAACTTGCAACTTCCCTTAAAGTTGTATTAGGTAAAATTTGATAAATCGGTATATACGAATATTCTTTCGAAGTAAATAGTTTGCATATTGAAACTAAATCATCTTTCCACCTATTTAGGTCATATTTAACACTATCAATTTCCATTTTTTCAGCAATTTGGTATGCATAATATTCGCTATATGGCTCAAGTCCTGTATTAGAGTAGTGCAATCTTTCTGTGCTCCCTTTATATAAATAAATTTCTCCGTCTATTCTCCTCCATGCTTTTGGTAAAAATCCATTAGTTGTTAGTTCTGGAGATGTAATTATTCCTTTGACTTTAGTGGTATATCCTGTAAAAGCAACTAATGATAGAGTTTCAGAAAATTCATTATCATATAAATTATAATCTTCAAATTTTAATGTTTCATCTTGTACAATCCAATAACAATCATTTAATGATAATCCCTTACAAATATCTATTATTCCTTTTGTGTCATTTATATTTAGGCCAACTGAAGTTAGTATTTGCTCTACAAAACCTCTATTTTTTGGTATGATTCTAGTTTGTAAAAACTCGGTTATGGTTTTTTCGTTAATTGTATTTTGTAGGATTATTGGATATTTGGTTCTGTCTTCTGTTATTATATTAATATTTTTTATTTCTAATCCTAAATTTCTGTTCATGTCAAATGTGATTAGTGTTTCGTTAAATAGTTTTAAATAATACATAAATAGTTCTCCTTTATTTCTTTTTGGGTTTCTTTATGTCACTTTTTTATTTTCTAGATTTGTAATGCATATGATTTAATGCACATAATATTTCAAATTATATTTTTTCTCATTTTCTTATATTCATCAATATTATACACTATATTGGTAGTTTTTTCTATAATTTATTTAAAATTTTTAACTGCATTCTTATTTGTTTAACATTTTTATATATTAATGCACAAATAGAACCATGTTATATGGTTCTACCTGAAATGTTTCGGATTTAAATTTACTAGTGCCAAATGAAGTTTATTTTTAAAGATTAAAAATTAAATTTAATATACAAGTCTAAATTATTTATCAAATACGCGATTTATTCCCCAATTAACCAAGCCTGATTTTGTTGCATTTTTATAAATCTCATTTGACTGTAAAAATTTCAAATTATATTTTTGAGACAAATTAGGATCAGAATACTTATCTAATGTTTCTTTATCTTTGAATTTTATAAGGCTATCTACTCCTGTAGCTATTAAACTTTCACTTTCAAAATATTTCATATTTTCTGATGTACAAACATATATAATTGGTGCATTATTGGTAATCTTCACACCTTTATTATTAGGCCAAGTAAAATAATTATTACTAGTCCTATATGTAATTATTTTTATATCATTATTTTTAGTAAAAGTTGTTTGTATATTGCTTTTTTCAGCATTTTTTATGGCATCTTCCTTTAGATACGATTTCATTATATCTATATCTTCTTGATTTAATGTATCTGGAATTAAATATAATCTAACACCCTTAATAGCTTCTTCTATAATTTCCTGATCCACATTAATATTTATTTGTTTTAAATATGTTGGAGAAGCGGTAAAATACCAAAATGGATTATTTGGTATTGATTTATATACATTATTTTCTTTCCAGCTTTTTAAAATTTCTTCGTCATAGTATGAACTATTTATGATATAAACATTGCTATCATTTTCCATTTTTTTATACCAATCATAGAAGTCTTTATAAAATTCACTAAAATCACCAGTATAATAAAATTCATAAAGCGAATAATAGTTAGGTACTGTAATATTTGGTTTTTTTAAAAAAACTAAACTAAATATAATTATTAATGAAATTATTACTATAAATGATATAATAAATTTTTTCTTCACATTATCACCTCCATTCGAGCTATATTCTTTTAATTGATGTAATTATTAAATTGTATTTCTATTATACTCTTTTAAAGTGACAACTAAGTGACATTTTTAATTTTTTACGTTGTTTGATTTTTTACTGATAAAACCACTTTGGCTCCATTTTTTATATTTGAAAAACTTAATTTTCCTTTGTGAATTTCCGCAACCCTTTTTGTAAAAGCCAATCCTATACCATAATGTTCATATTTAGAAGTTCTAGATTTGTTTTGGCTATGAAACAATTTTATAGATCCATTTATAATTTCGTTTGGAAACTCAGAACCATTATTCCAGATACTAAACACCAAATAATCTTTTGTGTTTTCAATTTTTAATTCAATTATTTTGTCTTTTGCTTTAGAATAATTGCAAGCATTATCTAAAATATTTAAAATAGCCCTAATTATATAATTTAAATTGATTTTTACCTTTATATTATCTTTTATATTATTTATAACCTCTAAATTTGCTCTTTTATTAGTTATAAAAAAAGCTTCTTGTAAAATTGTCTCAACTACATCGTTAATATAATATTCTTTCCATTCGATTTTATCATTATAAAATGTTTTCGAATAATTTATCAAAAGATTTATATAATTTTCTAATTTATTACTAGCATTATAAATATCAGTTACATATTGTTGTTTATTTTGTTCTTGCTGCATATTTAATAATAATTCTGAATTACCTTTTATAATTGTAAGTGGAGTTTTTAAATCATGTGATGCTGAAGAAATTTTGAAAATTAATTCTTCTTTTTGGGTCTTTTCGTCTTCAATCATATTTTGAATTTTCTGCTGCATTTTTTGTATATGTATACTTGTTTCTACAAATTCTTTTAAAGTTAGTTTTTCATTATTTTTTTGTGGTAAAATCCATAAACTTTGAGTATATACAAGATTCATTTCTTTTTTTATAAGCCTTAACAATTTTAACATATTCAAACTAACTATTATGATAAAAGTTATTGATATATATATCCAAGAGAATATATTAAAAAATACTGTTTTAGTTAAGTTATTAATAAACTCAAAATTTATAAATTGTATTTCAACAGAAACTGTTAGTAGTGGAATTAAATATAAGATAAATATGCTTAGCATAAACTCTAAAAAAATTTTTAGTGCTGTTATTGCTATGAGTTGGTTGTAGCTTCTTGTTTTTGCCATTTATAGCCACCTCCATATACAGTTTCTATTGGATTTAATTCGTACTTTTTTAACTTATTCCTTATTTGATATATATATTCTGCTACTGAGCGAAATTGAGTATCTGAACTTAAAGGATACACTCTATCATAAATTTCATCCAAACTAAAAATTTTACCAGGATTGCTTGCAAGTAAATGTAAAATTAAAAATTCTCTTTTAGTTAATCTGACTTCTTCTTCTCCTATGTATATGCTTCCTAAATCTTCGTGTATCTTGATTTTGCCTATTGTTAAAATTTTGCTAATTTTTTTATTTCGTTCTTCTCTTCTTAAATGCATTTCTACTCTTGCCAAAAATTCTTTTATTCTAAAAGGTTTTACAATATAATCATCCGCTCCTACTTTTATTCCGTTTATAATATCTTCCTCCATATCCTTAGCTGTAATAAAAATTATAGGTACATCAATACTTTTACGTATAAAATCGCATATATCTAATCCACTTACTTGCATCATTATATCTAACAAAATTAAATCAAATCCAATAAAATCACATATATTAATATCTTGAATTGACTCTCTAGTAGTTACTTCAAATTTTGAATCACTTAAAATATTTTTTATTAGTCTTAATATACTTGTATCATCATCTATAGCCAAAATTTTATATGACATTTTTTAACACCACCCATTTTTATTTTATATTTCTACATTTAAATAGTATACCAGAAAACAGCAAAAAAGCAATACTCCATATTCCTTGACAAAGAATCCCTTTTTCTACATTTAAGTATTGTGTACAATTAATTGAGAAAAAACAATTCATTGTTGCTAAAATTGGAAAATAATATGCTGCTTTAAAAAATTGAGCTAAAAAGCTACCTAATCCTAAAATTCCAGATATACATATTGATAAAGGAAATACCTGAGATTTTGAAATCATAACTAAACTTGATGACAATAAGCATAATTCAATTGTTGAAATATAAGCAGGCAAAATCAATTTTATTAAATTCAAAAAATAATTTTGACAATAATAAATATTTATTACAATAATTGATACTAATGATATTATAAAAAACATTATACTTGCATAAATAATAAAACATAGTTGTTTAGTTAAAAAAAATTTCATTCTATTTGGCACTGACAACATACTTGTTCTTAACATACTTTTTTTATATTCTTCTCCAAAATATATGGTTGAAAATACTATAAACCATATTTGTGCTAAATATAAACTATAAAGAAGTTTATTTGAATAGTAATTTATGTTTACAACCTTACCAAAGTTATTTAAAAATAAACATATAACTGGTGTAAAAATTATCAATACAACAGTGTTTATACACAACCATTTATTATATATAATCTTAAGAAATTCACTTTTAATATAATCTTTTACCATTAATATTTTCCTCCCAAATCACTTTTCTTAAATCTAAAGTATGAAATAATTCCTATAAAAAAAATCCATAATGTTATTAAAGCAATATTTTTTAACGGATGTTTAGTAAATACTTGCTCTGATGTTGCAATTAGCTGATTTCCTAAATAAATTGGTAAAAATTTTCCTATTACAAATTTTTCTCCTAATAGATTTCCTATATTATATATTTGTGGTATTAAAAACATTAGAGATATTATTGTGCTTCTTGTTCCAAAAGCAATAATAAATGATAGTACCGTTATTAATGACATTGATAGTGTAGCTAATATAATAAATTTCCATAATAATTTGTTAAATGTTATCAATGGTAGTCCTCGATTTCCCAATGTTATATGACTTGTTACTATTGTTATAAAAACTGAAATAAAGGAAATTAAAAATGAACTAATAGCTATGGTTATTATTTTCCCGAGAAAAACGTGCTTTTTATTGTTACAACATAATAATGCAGTTCTCATTCCATGCTTTTTATATTCAATACCTCCATAACATGCTCCTAATACAATCATTGGTAGCATTCCAAAGATAACAGAATCAAATCCTAAATATTCAATAGGTGGAATAGCTTCGATTAAACTTTCATTAGTTTCAGGAGTAGCGTCTAACCCGATTTCAAGTATTTGTTTAATTTCTGTATACGTAAGGAAAGCTTGAAAAACTACGACTAATATCAACACAATTTTAGTTATTTTAGAATACCAGAGTTTAAGCATTTCACTATGTATTAAATCAATAAATCTAACCATGATTATTTGCCTCCTTCTGTTAATTTAAAAAATACGTCTTCTAAAGATTTTTCGTTCATCAACACTTCTTTTAGGCTTCCAGTTATAAGAATTTCGCCATTATTTATAATTACAATATCATCTGTAATTACTTCTACCTCTGATAAGATATGGGAAGATAATAATATAGTCTTTCCTTTTTGAGCTAGAGATTTTATAAATTCTCTAAACCACTTAATGCCTTGTGGATCAAGCCCATTTGTTGGTTCATCTAATATTAAGAATTGTGGTTCTCCTAATAAAGCAGTAGCAATTCCTAATCTTTTACTTTCTCCTAATGACAGGCTTCCAATATGTGATTTTAACTTGTTTTCAATATTAGTCATTTTAACAACCTCTTTAATTTTAGAACTATTAATTCCATTACTTGTTGCTATAATTTTTAAGTATTGATATACTGTTCTATCGTCAGGCGAACCTACTCCATCAAATGATACGCCAACTTTTAATAATGGTTGTTTAAAATTAGTATATACATCTCCGTCAATCAATGCAGTACCAGAATCCGCTTTATCTAGTCCTAGTAATATCCTAAGTGTAGAACTTTTTCCAGGTCCATTAGGTCCTAAAAACGCAGTTACTCTTCCTTCTTTTGCTTCAAAAGATATGTTTTTTAATATAGTTTTATCTTTTATTTTTTTACTTATATTTTTTATTTCGATTGTATTTTTCATATTTAATATCATTCCTTTCTTGAGACATAAATATGGGTAGAAAATACTCACTATTTAATTTTTTTCAACCTTTTCTTCCTCTTTTGGAATAGATTTTATAAATAAATTTTCAGTAAATTATCAGAAAAAAGTAATTATTAAAAAAAATGGAGTGGTTTTACTCCATTTTATCTTTTCTATCAATTAAAATATCTTCAGCCTTTCTTTAATAATGTATGTAAATTTTTTATTATTTTCCCATACCCATTTCATTATTTCTTTGTTGACTATTTATAATTTTGTATTCCCCCAATGTTTATATATATTATCTATTTTTGCAAAAATTTCATCTAAAGAATATATTCTAGTTTGTTAAAAAATTAAATTTCTTTTTTATGTGTGCTTTTATTAAAATCAATCTACTTTCTCATGATATATTACTTCTTTTCCATTATTTTTAGCATACTCAATTTCATTCTTTGTGCTATTTCCAATATATCCATCAAT
>JAFTFU010000102.1 GCA_017458285.1 Clostridia bacterium
ATGTACTCCAAGTATGACAACAAATGAACAATCAATAATATTCGATACAGCAATACCATTATAAAATTAGTTTCATTATACAGATTTTTCCCAAGTGCTACTTTTCTCTTGCCGTCTTTTATTGTAGTGCTTGGGATTTTTTATTTTCTCATATTTTAAAAAAAGAATGTTCTATTGGTACTAAAAAGTGTTCTTATATTCTTATTTTCATTTTTTTTATTTTTTATACAATAAATGTAAAATATTTTTCGTTTACAGTGCATAGCACCTCGATAAGCTATCCACCGTAAACTTCGCTTTTCTCCTTGCACCCGAAAAGTTCGGCAGCCTGGTCTTATAGGACGCTATATAAAAAAATTTATATATCACTAAGGGTATTAATAATTATATTATTTTATTATTATATATATTTATTATTATATTATTTTATTATTGCCCGCCGATTCAAAAATACGCATTTTTTATTTTTATTTTTATTATAGTTTTGGTGATTAAGATTGTAGTTTTTTGTGGTGAATATAGACCCCCCCCACAATAAATTTTTTTTATTTTTTTTTCTTTGAGTTTTGGTACTGTGTGGCATATTAATTTTTTTTTATTTTTTTATGTTTTCAACACTGGGGAATATCATCGCCTCCCCCTCAATAGCGCCTAAAGGCGATGGGTCATTACCCGGGTACCAAAATATATTAACCTTTAAATCTTAACTATGGCAAATCTAAAATTCGAGGCACTTAACTGTGCCAACAAGATCAAGGCTGTCGTAAGCGGCAGCTTAAGGGAATTTGAAACAAAGTACTCTGTTCGATGTCTGGTCGAAGGACCAGACGAAGACGGCGTAGAAGAAGAAAGAATCGTCTTCGTAGGATGGCGAAAAGGCCAGCCTGCACCCGAAATTGGGTGCAGGTTAATGTTAACCTCCTGGACCAACACCGATACTGGCCAGGAAGGGTTGGCGTATACGCCAGTGATCTTAGATGATCACTGGACTATGCCTATGCCAAAGGAGAAGACCGAATAGGTCTTCTCTTTTTAATTCTTCATTTTAACATAAAAGGCAACTTTTATAAAAGTTAAAATGGAGAATAATTATATACTCTATCATATGAGTGTGCTATGCATATGATAGAGTATTTTTACGTAATTATAGCACATTAAAAATATAACAATATATAAAAAAATGGAAGAATATATATTGGATTATGCTCAATCTCTACAAGATATACTAGCATCTATGGACGCCAGAGTAGAGGGGGAGCAGGAATACTTCGGTGATGAAGCACTTTAATAAGAAGTATTCGACCACTCTGAAAGGATAAATGAGTGTAAATATACAATGGGTGTGATTAACATTGTATATGGAGTTGTTAGTAATTTAATCACATTATAAAATTTATTAATATGCAAAAGAATTACGCGTATAATAAATTTTGTAGTTCATGGATGAAAAGTCCATTGGTCAAAGAATATATCAACGATAAAGTTGATACATTCCTTGTCAATATACACGACCAAATTGATGGCGGTGTAGACTTTTCCATTCATCCATATGATGAAAACATGTGCAAAGCATGGTATAGAGGTGTCTTAACAGATACCAGATATGCAGATGGCACGTGTCTTCGCACTGACTGGATTGCTTTCGTAGGTAATCTAGAAGAGTGTCTAAATTTCATGTGGAAGAATATAGACATGGATTGCGTATAGACTTGAAAGGATATATAGTCTTAAATACAATATGAGTACTGTGAGCATATTGTATGGAGTTATCAAGTAATTTCACAGTATTTTTAATAAATATTTAATATGAAAGAAAAGAACAAAAACATATTAAATATAGTCTTCTACATAGGAATGCTATTAGTAGTATTCCTATGTGGAATACTGGTCCAAAAGTGCTTTGGACAGAAAGAAGTAATCTATGAAAATGGATTACATAATGGGTTTGAAATAGAGCCCAAAGTAGGTGATACTATAGATATTAACATATCAAGTATCACAACTCTGGTTTATGAACCAGAGAATAAACTAAATTATTTTATCTATCACGATGATGACCAAAATGTTTGGGGTGCATATATAGTGATAGATGATAATACAAGAGATTACATTCTACAATGTAATCCAGAAGATAGAATATCTATCGTATATAGAAAATTAAAAACAGATTTAATATACGATAGATAATAGTAATTAACAATTAAAACTCAGCCACAATGAGGATAACAGGGTTGGTAAAAGATTATGACTACATCAATGTGTAGCATAGCAGACTTAATGAATTGTCTGCTATGGGAAGACGTAAGATGTATAAAATCTACATTATTGCATCCCGATGATTGGGATAGCAATATAGAATTAGATTTTATGGATAAAAACAGAGTTGTTGTATTCAATTGGCATATGGGATATGCTGAAGAATATGTAGGCTCTGAAAGTATAATTTCTGAATACAAAAAGTGGTATGAAGAAATACGATAAAACTGAAGAGATTTCTTGCATAGAAGAATTAATTATGGCTTTTCTATGCGAGAAAGACGTAGAATTAATAGATGGTGAAGTCCTTCCACCAGAATGGTGGAATGGCAAACTATCTATGCATTTTATTCAACCTGATAAGGTTGAAATAAGAAATTGTAAAGGCGGATATGGTGAAATATACAAAGCACCACAAAGCCTTATAGAAAAATATGCTTCTGAATATGAATTAGCAGAAGCAGAAGATTTGATACAATATGAAAAAGAAGAATAATAATTTATACAATATTCTTATCGTTACCATATTAACGGTAGCGATAGGAATATTGTTATGTATAACTATAGGGTTAGTAATAACCCTAATAAAAACAGGAGGAATAATATGTTAATAGTCTGTTTAACTGCAGTATTTTTCTTACTTTTATCTTGTTATCTAATTTATAGATTAGAAAGATACATAGAGTTAAAGAATAAATACAATAAGCAGATAGTAGATTACCTTGCATTTAAATATCTTAAAGATAAATCTAAAGCATTAGATTTATTAGGAGAATTTAAATCATTTGGTAATAAAAATCCAGACTATAATCTTATTTATGATATAACAAAAGACATCAATAAAAAAGATTATTATTTGGACGAAAAGCAACAGTATCTACTATCAAAACATAGGTTTGAAAACTATGAATTAGTGGATATATTATAATGTCAAAATAAAGTGTAGGGGAAGTTTTAAAAAATGAAACTTTTAAATTCTTAAGTTGAAAACTGATACGGCTCTTGGATTGAAAGGCTTGAGAATCATTCACGTTATTTTTATAACCTACACTTTTATAGATATTATCCTGCTGTGGTTATAGATTTATACATAGGTATAGATAGCAGTAAAACTCATTTGTATACTATATATTTTATATTTATTTCTATCTTCATAATAAAGTATAATGTGTTAGTTCTTTCAATTAACTATAACTAATTGAAAGTTTTTATTTAGTTATTAACAATTAAAACAATTTAAAATAATGATAAACATAATAAACATAATAAAGAAAATAAATACAAACAAAAAGAAGGATAAAATATATTATTCGCCAATGTTTGGCGATATTAAATTTGTTCAAATAAAAAACAACATTATTGAATGTGTTAGTCTTAGAGGAAAAGCAAGTTTTTTATTTGACGAATATGGCAGATATTTATCTGAAAAAGGTCAAAGAGTTATTCTTAAAAATAAATGTTCTTTATTCCCAGATTCTGAAAAGAATTGGGAAAAATACAAATAATTAATATTATGACAGACTATATATTATGTGCATTAGGCATAATAGCATTATATTATGCCTTTAGAATAAAAACTGAAAGTAAAAATGACAGTAAATTTGAAGATATTTTATTATTTTCAATATCTTTCCTATTGAGATTATCTTTTATTACTTTTGGTTTACTATGTATAAATTATTCTGGTATTATATCAGAAATATTAAATTAAAGAAAAACAATCTATGGAAATATTTTTTAAAAAACTATTTAATAATAACAAAAAACAAACTAATGAAACTGAACAAAAATATCATAATTACTTTATGATAGAACTTAATAAAACTACTAATATTGTAACATATATTCATATAGTAAATAAACCGAAAAAAACACCATATGGATATTCAATTACAATGGATAGACATAAAAAGAAAATATGTTCAGTTAAACCCTTAACTAAAAATAAAACAGAGAATATATTAATGAATTGCAGCAGGAATAAATATTACAAGGATGTAACTGCGATGGATTGGTTATCGGTAAAAAATATTCTTGCAAAGATTTAATAAATTCTTTGTTTAAAACTAGAGAAAAGGAGAGGGACAAGTACCCAAAGACTAAATCTCCATTAAAAAAATGTATTTAAAATTAAATAAAACTTTATACTGAATACTTCTTGTAAGTGTTTTAGTTTTTATTTTTTTTTATTTCATATTTTGTTTCAAATGCACGTTGAGAAACGTTCATTAGTACTTTATTTTTAAAATAATTTTTGTTCAAAAAAAATCATGTTGAGAAACATTAATGCTGACCATAAGTGCCTAAACAATTATATTATCTCTCATTCTGTGAAAGTTAATGAGACGTTTTGTAATTGGGCACTTATGGTCTTCTTTTCTCTAGTTTTAATCAAAAAAGTATAAAATAATAAAAACTCAAGTTTAAGAGGATAAAATGAACACAGAAAATAATGGTAAAAAATCATCATCCAAAACCACAAAAATTAGTGGTAATTAGAAACAACAAAATCACAGTATTTAAAAGTAATTTAGAGACACGTAATATTAGACATATTTGTAATATATTAGAGTGTCTAAACAATTTAGAAAGTATTATAGAATATTGTGAAAAATACCCATTAACTCTTAAACCATTTCTAATAGAAAATATTAAAAAAAGAAAAAAGGGAGGCATAAAATGGAATTAACACCTTATCAAGAAACAATAGTAAATCTTGAAACACAGTTACAAACTGCAATGACTGTAAGAAAATTGCAAGTGAATTGTTTAGAACTTGCAAAACAGTTATTCGGAAAAGAAGACTTTACATATAAAAATACATTAGAGTCTATAAAATTATCACAGAAAAATATAACAAAACTAAAAAGAAATTTAGAAATATTAAAAAAATCAGAAGATAAATGGAACAGCAAATAAATCAAAATCTTATACATAAGACTATTATAAATAATAAATATTACGATATTTATAGAGAAAAACTTATGGAATTATGGAATGAATTTGAGCCAATAAATACACATTATACACAAGCAAATGATCCTGAAATACGCTTTTCTTCTACTAACGATATTTTAGTTAGAAATCATTATGCACCCAATCAAAAAATTACAGTAGAGTGCGATCTTATATATCGTGATTTTTTTAATAGTGAAGATGAAGCAGAATTA
>JAFTFU010000013.1 GCA_017458285.1 Clostridia bacterium
CATAACCTACTATTTCTGCATATATTTTTGCATTTCTTTCTTTTGCAAGTTCTAAATCTTCTAATATTAGTATTGCAGATCCTTCTCCTATTACAAAACCATTTCTTCTTTTATCAAATGGAATTGAAGCTTCATCTTTATTATCGCCTCTATATAATGCTTTCATAGCAGAAAAACACGCAACCGAAAATGGTGCTATTGAAGCATCAGAGCTACCTGCAACTATTACTTTTTCATATCCAAGTTTAATTTTTAAATATGCTTCTCCTATTGCATTTGCTCCTCCACTACAAGCTGAAACATTTGCCATATTTGAGCCTTTTGCTCCTAAATCTATTGCAACTTTACCAGAAGCCATATTCGGAAGTATTGCTGGAATTAACATAGGCGACATTTTTGAAGGTCCTTTATCTCTTAATACATCGCATCCTTCACTAACTTTTTCTACTCCACCCATACTATTTGAAATATAAACACCAAAATAGTCTTTATCAAACTGAACATCATTTAATTTACTATCTTTATATGCTTGTGCTGCAGCAACTCTTGCAAAATTTATGTATCTAGAATCAAACAATAAATCTCTCTTTGAAATTCCACTATAATCAACATTTTTTACTTCAGCTGCATATTTTGAATTAAATTGTTCAGTATTAAAACTTGTTATTAAGTCTATGCCACTTTTCCCATTTACAATATTATTCCAAAATGTTTCTACATCATTTCCTAATGAAGAAACAACACCCATTCCTGTTATAACAACTCTATTCATTTTATAGCCTCCAAATCTTGCATTTTTTCTATATGTACTACTTTTAGTTTTAATTTATTATGTATAGCGATAGAACGAATAAAATTATCAATAGATTTTCCTACTCCAATAACATAAAATTCATCTACACCATCATTTATCATATTTAAAATAATTTGTTCAAATTTTACTGAATTATATAATTGATTAACAAGTAATTCTTTTATATCATCATTTGATTTATTTCCAACATAATTATAGTAAACAGGTATATTGGGATCATTAAAACTATATTTATCTAATACATCTTTTAATTTCATACTAGATTCTTTTAGTAGTCCAGAATGAAATGCACCAATAACATCAAGTTTAATTACTTTTTTTGCACCACTTTCAATACAAATCTTTGAACATTCTTCCAATTGTTTATTATCTCCTGCAATTACAACTTGATCTGGCGAATTATAATTTGCTATCCAAACTTTATCAAATTGTTTGACAATTTCTTCGATTTTTTCAGCATTTAAAAACATTATTGCATACATTCCTGTATCTTTTTCGTATAATGTTTCATACATTATGTTTGATCTATTTTCTAAAATAGAAATTGTGTCATCTATACTAATTGCTTTTGAATAGCAAAGTGCAGTATATTCTCCTAATGAAAGACCTGCACACACATCAGCATGTACTCCTTTATCACAAAGCATTTTTGATAAAATTATACTAATAACAAAATTCCCAATTTGTGAATATCTAGTGTCATGTATTAAATCACTCTCTTTTACAAATATATCTTTATAATTAAACTTTATATTTAGCTTATCAATTAATTCTTTTGCAAATAAGTTGTTTTCATATAATTCTTTTGCCATTTGGCTATATTCATTGCCTTGACCTGTAAAAATAAATGCTTTCATCGTATCATTCCCCTTTGGCTACAATATCCCAATTTCTTATTCTTTCATATCTATTATTAATTAACTCTTGAATGTCTTGTTTTCTTAAAATTTCATATTTATTTAGTATAAAATTCTTAATATTATTAACATTATAATCTAAATTATCACTTTCACTTATTACTTCATCAATAATCTTATCTTCAAATAAGTCATTGGCTGTAAATCTCATGCTTTTCAATAATTCATTACTAACTTGTTCTTCTTTGTGCATTATCTTTAAATATGCTTCAGGAGAAATAACCGTGTATATTGATTTTTCCAACATACCTATTGAATCGCATACTGATAAAGCAAGTGCTCCACCACTTGACCCCTCGCCAACAACAATAGATATTATTATTGTCTTTAAATCTGAAAAAGTATATAGACAATCTGCTATTGCTCTTGCTTGTCCATTTTCCTCTGAATATATACTAGGATCTGCCCCAGCACTATCAATAATATTTATTATTGGAATATTAAACTTCTCTGCTAATTTTGAAATTCTTAATGCCTTTCTGTATCCCTCTGGTCTTGTTAGTCCATAATTTGTTTCTTTATTTTCTTTCAAAGTTCTTCCTTTATTTTGAATATTGAAGATAAAACTTTTATTTTCTACATTTCCAATACCTGATAATATTGAAGTATCATTACTATTAATTCTATCTCCTTTTAATTCAATATATTTATCAAATATACTTATTAAATAATCTTTGCCTTTAAATCTGTCTATATCTCTAACATTCTTTAGTATTTCTAACAAATCATCATTTGTTTTTGATTTATTCTCATCTTTATTATTAATTCTTACTACTTTATTATTGTTGTTAATCATTTTCAATAAATCTAATAAAATGTTTCTTATATCTTTTCTATCAGCTATAATATCTATCATTCCATTATTCTCATTATATTGCTCTGTTTGAAAATTGCTATCAAGTATCTCATTATATAAGTTTTCAATTATTGATTTTCCTGCAAACCCAATTTGTGAGTTTTTTTCTGCAATGTTTATATCTCCTAATAATCCAAATGAAGCAGTTACTCCACCCATTGTTGGATTTGTTAAACAAGAAATATATAATAGTCCTTTATCACTATGCCTTTTAATTGCAGCATTTACTTTTGCCATTTGAACTAACGAAAATAACCCCTCTTGTATTCTAGCTCCACCACTAGCACAGAATAATATTACAGGTAATTTATTATCAGTAGCATATTCAAATGCTCTTGTTATAGTTTCTCCGACAGAAACACTTAAAGTTCCCATCATAAACTTTGATTCCATAACACCTAAAACGACTTTTATACCACCGATAGAACAAGTTCCAATAAGTATTGCTTCATTAAGATCTGTATTTTCTTTTGCTTTATTTATTTTATCTTTATAATTACATTTTTTTGATATATCTATTCTATTAAAACTTAATTCTTTAAAAGTATTTTCATCAGATATATTTGCAATTCTTTGTTTAGCAGTTATATACGAATTATTACCACAAGTTTTGCACACAAAAAGTTCATCTAAATCTCCATTGCATTTAAAACATATATCTTTATTCTCTATTTTATTATTTCTAATTATATTACTTCGTTTTTTTGCTACTAATACACTCATAATTACTACCTCTAATACTTTTTGAATTTATAATTACCTTCTTTAAAATCCTCTTTACTTATTATTTCATAATTAAAATCTATATTTGTCTTAACACCTGATATTATTATCTCATCTAAACAAGTCTGCATTTTATTTATTGCTCTATCTCTTATTTTATCGTAAGTTATGATTTTCATTAACAATGAATCATAATAAGGCTTCAATGAATATCCTTGATAAATATATGAATCAACCCTAATATTTCTACCACATGGTAAATTTAATATATCTACTTTTCCACTACTTGAAATAAAATTATTATTTGGATCTTCTGCATTTATTCTACATTCCAAAGCATAATAATTTGGTAAAATATATTTCTCCCTTTCATTCTTATTGCCATTAGATATATTTACTTGTTCTTCAACTATATCAATATC
>JAFTFU010000103.1 GCA_017458285.1 Clostridia bacterium
TAATTCTGCTAAGCTAATATTTAACTTGTCTTGATTTTGATTTAGCTTATCTATTGATTCTTTTAAATCGTCTTGATTGTTGAATGATGTTTTTACTTGTTCTTCTAGTGATGTGATTCTGCTTTCCTGTTCACAATATTCTCCTTTTCTATGTGTCATCATCATCACCTGAATCTATTAAGTCATCGATGTTGTCTTCAGGGGATTTTCCAGTGTCGGCAAATGTAATTTCTGATGCTAATTCTTGTGACTCTTCATTTGATATGTCACTGAAACCTAAAATTGATTTTATTAAATTCCAGTTGATGTTGTTATGGTATTTTGCATCTATTGTAGCACCGATTATTCCTAAAACGTATCCTAGAAATTCAGCTAATGTATACTGATCTACAGGTAAGTTTATACCATGTGCTACGGCTAAGGTTAACAATCTACCTGATACTAAAAAACATAAGTATTTTAGAAATGTAGAGCCGTTTCCTATAAAATTAGTTGTTTTTTCTTTATTTGACATGTCAATCACCTTTTTTTATAAAAAGTTTTTTTTAAAAATAAAAAAAGTGGTTCTGGTGGGATTTGAACCCACTTTATCCCAATAAAGGGAGATTTAATGTATAAATGCTGAGCTAAAAAAGTTGCGTATTAAAAAAAATAATCCTCCCTTTTTTATTATGTCGATGGGTTTGTTTTACAGAACCTTTGAAGATAAAAAAATATTTAGGAATAAAAATTCCTGGAATAAAAGTAAGTGGATGTGAATTCACTTAATATTAATATTTCCCGATTAATTATATTAGATAAATTTTTCACAATAGGAGTTCAAAAAATGATTTTATTTGTAAATCTGTAGAATTCGACGAATCGAGCAATGTTATTGGAACTTGTCACTAATAGCGTTTAAATTAAAACTTAATGGTACATTACAGCAGCATATTTGAATGATATTTTATAAAAAAGTACAACCAGAATAAAAGTATTTATTTGAGTTTTGATTTCAAATACGTTTTGAATTTTTCTTCTTTTATTTTAGCTTCCTTTATTTGTTTGACAACTGATTTCCGCTTATGTGATTCATGCAACACCAAACCACATTTTGCACAAAACGTCTCTCCACGATTTTCATCGAAGAGAGAATAAGCTGATGTTTTGCAGATAGGACAATATCTATCTGCGTGTTTCATACGTAAATATTCATTAAGTTTCATCACATCGTTTAATTTTTTTGTAAAATCATCTCTCACTCTTATTCAGGAAAATTTAATCCCTTCATTATACCCTATCATTATTAAAAATCACTAAAATTAAATACTTGTTTTGATAAATATTTTAATTGGAGCTGGTGGTTTTTTGGATTTCTTTTGGCAAATCCTTTTAGCGTTGTAATTTTGACTGTCAGCTCTCATCTTTTAGCTTGTTTTTGTCTGATTCTTATTGTGTGTGCTTTGCTGAGTAATACTTTTCCGTTACGTTTTTTCAAAAAAGTATTACTGTTTTATTGGCTCAGATTTGAGTATTGGATGTGTACTTTATGCAGCTTTTAGTTATACACATTAATGTGTATATAGCTCTTTAGTCCTGGTCTTGATTAGTGTGTATAAGTGTGTATAACTGTTATTTAGTATTACTTTTAAGGTAAAAAGTGTTACGATTAGATGATAAAAAGCACCAAAAATAACACTCAAATCAAAAAATAAAGAACCTACTTTTTTAAAAACTAAAACAAGTCATTAAATTAAATTAAAATTGAATTTAAAGAAAAAATAAAAACATTTATATATATTAAAGGCATATAATTAATATTATGCAACGGGTAAAAAATTAACTTTTTAAGTTAGTGGATCCGTTGCTATTTACCTATAAATTACAACGCTAAAAGGTGAAAAAACATGTTAAATAAAATAAGGGATGAATACAAATATTTAAAAGGTATCATAAAAGCGGATAATTTTTGTTTTATAGACGCTAAAAAACTATTAACTGTAGTTATTAAAACTATTAATAATGAATATTTACGTTTTTATGAAGTGGATTTATTAAACTTTGAATATGTTGACAACGTGGTTTATATTCATGATATTAAAAGCGGTTATAGTCAACCAATAGACAATAATATTATAGAACGTATAACAATTTTATAATATTATTTTTTTTAATTTTTGAGGTGCCTATATGTTCCAAAAATTTTTAATTTATAGCCGTTACATATTGTTTATTATGATATTTGAAGTAATTTTTATTTACTTCATATAAAATTTTATTTTTTTCTTTATTTTTACGCTTTTTTTATATATTTTTTTTAAAAATTGTTATAAATTGTTAATATACCTAGGGTAAATAACAATTTTATATATAACTTTTTAATTTTTGTTTATTGACCTTATAACGCCCGCCCGTTCTAGCTATATAAAAAAGTAGTTTTTAAATAGTGGCCTTTTTAAGTTTTTACGGCCTTAAAATTAGTTTTATAAAAAATTTTTACTAAGTGGATCTATTAAAAATATTAAATTTTTTCTATTTTTTCAAGATATTAGTATATTAAAGTATATTTGAAAAAATAATTTTTAAAAATATGGCCTAAAAGAAGGCAGATAAGCAAAAGTATTACTGAGTAATACTTTTTTGGTAAAAAAGAAGAGATTTTAGGTGAGAAATCGACAATTATTGAATTTTCCAAAGAGATATATTAAATGTTCCTTGTACAAATCATCAATGCGTACTTGTTTTTGAATTTGCTTTACTGTCTCTTCTTTTATAGGCATTGTAAAACTGCATGATTGCTCTCTGTTCAACAGAATCCTCTCCATTTTTTTATTTTGCTGGAAGTCTTAAACGTTTCATTTCATTTTCAATTTTTTCAATTTCAACCTGCCAATCCTCATGCATATGTGGGCCTAGACTACCAGAACCTAAACCCCAAACACTGTCACCACCACGTAATTTTTTCACATGATGGTAATGTTTGTTTGCAGCATCAGCGTTAAGTTCACGATTCCTATTATCTGAACATAATTTACTACAATATTTCTGATTACCATGTGTTTTAATAAACTCTTCCCCGCAATATTCGCAAGTTGCAACAATAATTGGTTTTTTAGATTTGTTCCTCATATACCGTTTATGTGAATTATGTGAATCTTGTAATTTTTTAGCTTCACGCTTACAAGATTCACTACAATATTTCTGACTATTACTAGTCTTCACAAATTCACATCCGCAGATTTTACATTTCATCAATGCCTGCCATTTTCTAACTCATTCGTATAAAATCCTCACTATGCTCAAGAATATAATCATGAGCAATACCTGCTAAAAAAACATAATTCAATTTCCTACCAGTAATCCTATCATAAAAAACATTACTCTTCGGATTATAATCCTGGGCACTGATTAAAATATCAAGATACCTGTCAATACTTAAAACAGATAATTATTCCAAGTCTAAAGAATGACTTAGTATAAGTTTAATCTCATACATTGCATGCTTACATACTTTATTTTTACCCGCAAAATCAATATCCTCAAACTTCATAACTTATTCATCTCCATCAAAATAATCACACCTACATAAACCACCAGATTTATTAGGTTTACCTCGTTTATCAAGACAACCAGATTCATAACCTCCATCTTCAACAGGAACTTCGATCTGTTTGTTACAATCACAACAACAATGATACTCTGTAATTTCAACTTCCTTCATACTTCCACCATATTAACTTTTTTCCTGAATTCACGGAATTGCTCTTTAGTCATCCCATAATCAATATCTGGAGTTTCCAAAATTACAGAATATTTTGAATTCGGATTGAATGAGATTTTAAATAAATCCATCCAACAACCATTATAATTTTTCATATTATCCAATCCTTTAAAATTCCACCATTGTGAGAATATCACTAAATATATCCGCAACCATAGCATTCCATATTACATCTGGAGAAGCAATTCTTATAATCGTAGCATTTTTGGGAATCACATTCTCTGAACATATATTGTAACGTCCTCTACCATCACGTTCCATTGTGAAACCACCCATCTTTGTAAAAGAAGCTTCTTTTAATGCAGCATATCTGATTTTATGTAATGATAACTCATTTAATCTATCACATACTTTTTGAGCATCTTCCTTCTTTTCCCAAACATGAAATTTACAATCACAGTTACTGATTAAATAAGCATATCCCCCAGAGTAACTGATAAATTCCTTATCAATTATTTTCCATAACTTGTTATCATTCATTCTTCTTTGCCCCATTCATCTTCTTCATAATATTCTTTAAATTCTTTTTTCTTCCACCAACCATCAGTATCAACATTTGGTAATTCTCCATGCCTATAAAGATAATTAAACATTATACACAATGCTTCCATATCAACAATAGGTAACATATAATTGGTTTTTGTTTCTGCAAGAAATTTTAGTCCCTTATGATTAACAACAACAAACATATTTTCACTCATCCAAAATCACCACCAATCTAAACACATTCCTATGAAACCTATGACAAATATTAATCCAAAGAATGCTGCCAGTAACACAATATCTGCAAATATCATAGTCCAAAAATTATAATCCCAACCCAACCATTGCAAAAACAAATAAGTTGGATCATTGCGAATAGTTACATCAGTCAATTTTTTCACCTCCTAACATTCAAAGCTAAAAGCAACAAAGCAAATATTAACATATTATTAAGAATCATCTGAGATTGAACCAATGTCATTAAAAATCACCCTCCATTGGACTAAATGTAAGACTCATAGTTTTATCACCGTTGCCCTCATTCTCAAACCTTGCTGAAGTGAATTTCCAATCTGGATTAAAAAGCATTCTAATTATGCCTAATCTGATTGAATCCAATTCATCATCAGTAGGATTATACACCTCCAGAAGATTATTCATAACTTTAATCCTCCGTTTGGTTTACTTCAGTAATGTCATCTAATATTTTAACAGTATTCCAATATGCTCTTTCTAATATTGTAGGGTCTTTTAATTTCAAATATGCAGGAGTTATTTCCCGCTCCTTCCCTTTCCAGCTGAAACACAGTCACATATCATTTCCAGCACATCAATTAAATTAACATCAATTGGGCAGTTGGCGTTTAAATGGTGGCGTTCTTCAAATATATGTTTTTGATACCATTGAGCATTTTTGAATTCATCGTCAGTATGAGGTTTTAATACTTCATCTGCAAATTCATCAAAGTACATACTTTTAGTATAATCATGACGAACCCCTCTAGCGAGGATTTTATCTGATAACCAATTCATTAGTTTAAAAACTTCCTCTCTATGGATATTTGTTGCTTTCTCAAGTGTTTCTTTACTTAATTTTTCATT
Organism: Clostridia bacterium; assembly: GCA_017458285.1. Taxonomy (GTDB): domain Bacteria; phylum Bacillota; class Clostridia; order TANB77; family CAG-508; genus CAG-269. The sequence goes on from JAFTFU010000103.1 coordinate 5,345, forward strand.
TGCAGTTCTACTGTCTGCATTTTGTGTATTTCCAATTATTATTTTAGTCATCTTCACACACACCCTCACATAATTCATTTACTAATTGACGTCTCATACCACTTTTGAAATCTTCACGTTCCATATACTTTTTAATATATTTAGCAAGTAAAGCAGTTTCACGTGGTTTGCCTCTATTTGCTTCTACTTCTTTGTATATTTTAACAAGATCATCATCAATCTTGATATATTTTTGACATAACATTCTCAAATTACTCATTTAAAATCCCCTTTATTTTGAAAATTCATCCATTGCTTCTTTTAAATTATCAAAATCATGTTTCAACTTATCTTTTGCAAATGCTAAACTCATTCCCATATTCAACTCACTTTTTGGATCAGTCATTCTACTTATTCGTTTTTTTTCTTTAGCACACATGAACTGAGTAAAAGAAGTACAATATGCCATGCACGCATAAAATAACTGTTCATCTAACATTATTCTAACTCCTTTTCCATCTTTTCTGCCATCATATCACTAAAATTAACTTTAACAAACTTTTTCAATGCTTCATTTTCTTGTTTGAGTTCTTTGTTTTCTCTTTCAAGTTCTCTGCGACTGAATAACTTCCTCTCATCTTTTATTTTAAAGATTCTAACCTCTTCTAGTAACTCATTTATCAAAGCAGTTGCCTTTTCATTGGATAATGGAAATCCATCAAGGATAATTTGACCATTATGAATTGTACATCTTTTTTCAGTCATAAATCCACTCCTTAAATTCATCTTTTACAGAATTTTTTACAATTTTTTCAGCTTCATCTAAAGGAATATTAAATCTTCTAGAAACAATAATAGGCATCATAAAATTAATAACAAATCCCTCATTCATTCTAATATCCCCATGTTTAACATTAAGATATA
>JAFTFU010000104.1 GCA_017458285.1 Clostridia bacterium
CAGGATGGAAAATATTTTATGCAAATGAAGAAGGAACATTTATAATCGCAGCAGATTATGTAAGATCTGATAACCCTATATTAGCAGAAGCACTTGCGAAAGCAAACATAGGAACAAGGGAAGGATACCCATATTCAGCATATTGGCCAAATGCTTCATATTTAACAAAAAAAGATGCTGAAGGAAATGCGATAATTGATAGTAATGCAAGCAATTTTATGTATAATTGGACATATGGTGGATTGAAAATGAATAATAAAATAGCAGTCGCAGCATTGCTAGATACAAATGCATGGAGTGGATTTGTAACAGATGGAGCGACAATGGCAATAGGAGGACCAACGATTGAGATGTTTAGAGCAAGTTGGAACGAAAAAACATATGAGAGTGGAACACATACAAAATTGCAAATAGCACCAAAAGATGTTGGAAGTGGATATTATGTAGCACTAAACGATGATGATAATTTCAAGCCAAAAATAACATATGCAGGTGTGAAGTCAGATGCAGGATATGGGGACCTATTATATATGCCACACCCCGATTGGAGAGGGTATGGGAAATGCGATGGATATTGGTTTGCTTCGCCTGCTCCAGATCAGCTTGATTATCCATGGGGGGTTAACTTAATGACGTTGAATGTAGATTGGTTGGGTCGGTAGCCCTTATTACATGGTGCATGGGGTGCGCCCAGTTGTTTTTCTGCCGGCTGACGTAAGAGGAATACAAGATGAAAATGGAATCTGGCAAATAATAAGATAAAATAGAGAAACGTACGTAGAGGCGAGCATCGCTCGTCCGAGAACCGAAAAAAGGACAAAGATATTTGTGAGCTTGTCAAGTCTAGTGTGTAAATTTTTACTATATATATACTAAAGCAGGAGTGGTACTGCATGACCACTTTTGCTTTTTTCTATGTCAATTATTCAATTGTCAATGTGCAACTATTGCTATATTTTTAAGTGCTTCATATATCTGTCGCCAAACAGTTGTATTAACTGTGGCTGAATAGTTTTCCAATTTGGTATTGGTTTCTTCCATTTTTCACTTAATTCTTTTAATCTTAGGTACATTACTTTATATACGGAGTTTTCGTTTGGAAATGCTCCTTTTCCACGTGTTACTTTTCTTAATGCCGAATTTACTGATTCTACTGCATTTGAAGTGTATATACATTTTCTGATTTCTTGTGGCAATTCAAATAATGGCTCTAGGTATTCCATAAAATCTTCGGCTTTTTTGGTTATTCTTTTATATTCTTTCCAGGTTTCTTTGAATTCATCTAGTTTGATTTTAGCTTCTTCAAATGAAGTACTGGTATATATTTTTTTGAAGTCTGCAATAATTGTTTTAGCTTCTTTTCTAGGACAAATTCCATATAAGTTTCTTACTAAATGAACTACACATCTTTGACTTTGTGCTTTAGGGAATACTCTTTCTAATGAACCTTTAAATCCAGCTATTCCATCACTAGACATATATAAAATATCTTCTACGCCACGTTCTTTTAAATCTTCAAATACACCGCTCCAAAACGTGGCTGATTCGTTTTTATCTATCCACATTCCTAATACTTCCTTATATCCTTGTGCATCTACGCCTATTATTACATATATAGCTCTTTTGGCACTTGTTAGTTCATCTTTTATAGGTACATATAAACAATCAGCATAAGTAAATACATATAAAGGTTTTAATTTTCTGTTTTTCCATTTCTCTGTTTCCTCATTTACAGCGGAGATTAGTGTTGTTATTTGGTCTTTATTTATTTTAACTCCATATATTTCTTCTAGTGTTTTTTCAATATCTCTTAAACTCATTCCTTTTGCATATAAAGCTATACATTTATCTTCAAAGCCAGTTAGGGTAGTTTGTCCCTTTTCTATTATTATTGGCTCAAATGTAGCTTCTCTGTCTCTAGGAGTTTGAACTTCTATATTTCCGTATTTTGTTTTTACATTTTTAGATTTACAATGTCCATTTCTACTATTTGTTTTATTTTTCTTTTCTTTGTTATGCTCATATTTAGGATATTCTAAGTGATTTTCTAATTCTGTATCTAATAATTTTTGCATCAAAGGTTGAAGTAGGTTATCTAAAAAGTTTTCTACATCTAAGCTATTCTTTATTTTTCCTTCTTTGTATTGTTTAACAGCTTCATCAATTATAGTATCTCTAGCTTCTTTACTTAATTTATTTTTATTGTTTTGTTTCTTACTCATAGCTACTCCTTTATATTAATTCTAATTGTGGGTATATTTGTATAATATCATTTAATATTAAGGTCCATTCTTTCTTTTGAAATGAGGTAAACCCAAAATATTTATTTATATTTTTTTCTTTAAGTTTATCATATATTTCATCAATTTCTATGATATATTGGTTATTTTGATTAAATGATATTCTTATTCTATCATAAAAAGCCATATTTGCCGAGTGTTTAAATATTAATAATCTAATATTATAGCTATATTTATAAATACTTTCTATGTTATTAAGATATTTTTCTATTAATTTTTGATGTATTACATTATTATAAGTTTCTTTAAATGTTTTTAGAGTATTTTTATATTCAGCTATTGTTTTTTGAATATAAAGAGCTTTAATTTTCCCAACAACATTTTTAGAAGATCGTTCAGAAGTATACTTATAAAATTTGGGTGCAATATCTGTTAATGAATCTACGAAAACTATATCAGGAAAGGCAATTTTAGCCGTCCTTTTAATATTTTTATTATCATCTACAGATAGAAATAATATATTTTTTAAACCTCTACTTTTTAAGTTTTCAAAGCAATCTAGCCAAAAATGTTTATTTAATGGTCTATCTTGATACATATTAATAAATTGTCTGTTACCTTTAATATCAACACCTACAAAGGTATATACATCAGTTTTTTCTATAATTTCAGCTTTTTTAATATTCACTTCATTTTTGATAGCGTATATAATTATGTATGTTTCATCTAATTTTCTTTTTACTAATTCTTTTAAAGTAAATTGTTTCATTCATTTCCTCCAATTCTACACAAAAATATAGTGCATAAATTTTATTTGTTTCTAAAATTTACACACTATATAATACACTATCTCTTGTTTTTTTAGCTCATACATGATAAAATATGCTAGATTAAACGGAGGATTAACAAATGAAGAAAACAATAAAAATAATATTAAAC
>JAFTFU010000105.1 GCA_017458285.1 Clostridia bacterium
ATACCAATTAAAATAACTTGTATAGATAGTCGGTTCGCAGTATCCAAAAACATCTAAGAGAAGGGAACAAAAGCTGACAGTTGGTTACGGATAAAGATAGTAATCGCCATGCTCACGATTATTTACAACAGAATCTGTCATAATACTTGGGTCAGGATTAGTAACACTACCACTCGTTACTTGCCCCAGCATTGATATGCTTAACGAAAAAGCAATCAACAATAAAAATACTTTTTTCATTTCTATTTCCTCCTTATTTAATTACAAATTAAATTGCATAATTTATCAAGATTCCCTGCACTAATTAAGTTTGTGGTGGCATTATTTATAGTTATATTATTATACATATGACCTTCTACTTCTACATAATAACTATTATTAGGTCCTATTAATAACTTATAATCTTCGCCGCAATTCGTAGCATAACCATTATCATAAGCGAGCCTATCGAAAAAGTAAAGATTACCTTTAAAACCAGAGAAAGTTCCATCTACATTTACTATGGAATCATTTGCTCTTGCCCCAAATACTAAAAAATCTTGGTTCTTATTGTATAGAGTTAAACTTTTCATTAAATAGCACCCCGATTTAGCCTCATTCGGAACTGTCATAAAAGATATATATGGATTAACTAAGTAAGGTTGAACCTGAAATATCATATCCTTGACATTTAACATAGAACATCCATTACAAGCCAGAACATGAACAAAGCGAGTAACAGAATCAAATACCATATCTGTTATTCTACTTCTACATTCCTCTTCCATACCAGTAACAATTTGCGTATGTAATTTATTAATAATTGTATCTATATTAAAAAATGAAAATTCCATTCTGTCTTCTTGAGGAGCAATAACAGAACAACCTATCAGAAAAGTATTTTCCTTGGAGCCTAATCCTATAATTTCATATTGTGGATATTTAAAATTATGATATAGAGGATAAGTGTTGTAATATTTAGAAGTATAAATAGAGGGAGCATCCTTAATATGAGAATATAGAACCAGTGTCTGTAAATCTCTCATTCCACAAACAATAATATAATCTTTAGTATGAATAACGTCTGTTAATCTTGTATTATATGTTTCAAATGATTGATATGTATTAGATGCAATATCATACCAAATATAATATGATGAAAAGAATCCCAACATATAATTATTAGTTCCTACTGTATTATTCTGACTATCTTCATCATTTGCAATCAGAGATAATCTTGGAGCATTATTTACATTTGATCTAAAAAAATCAATTTTTTGTAAATATGCTTTAGGATTATTTACTGTAATATAAAAAATATCTATAGGTACTGTATAAGATGTAGAATAAAACAAATCAAAAAATCTTACTCTTCCAATAATATTTTTATGATATCCATTGAGATTATTCTCTACCCCACAAAAGTATATCATATCATCTTTAGCATCGTAATCAAAGTCTGTAATGGTATATCCTATAATCAATCTCCCAAAAACATAATTACTTCCTTCTACTGTAAGAGTAAAGTAAGAACGAGACGTTGTGGTAAAGTTTGGAAATTGAAGACTGTCTAAAGGCCAAACAAAATATTCTCTTTGATTAGTATTAGCATTTGCCATCTGTGACAAAGATACTATGCCTTTATCATCTTCATCAATCTTCATGGTTTTTATGGGATTGAAATCATCAGACCAAAGAATTTCTCTTTCTGCACTTACCGTCATAGTTGTTGCCATTTGAGCCTTACTCATCTTCGGGCACAATATTATTACTAATAGAAGTAATAAAACTGTTTTTATCTTTCTCATCTCTTTATTGCTTTTATGTTAAAAATTCCATTCTTAGAATTGTAACAATTCTGCGGCAAAGGTAGTAATAAAATTCCATTCTGCAAAATTTCTAAAGAGATTTTTTATTTTGAGAAATTAGTGGAGTATTTTCTATCAAAAAACTGTCGTTATTGGGGAATGGGGCGTTATTTTGGGGGATTAGAGGCGTAAAAAGGCTGAAGATTTATGGAACGTTATCTTTTTTGGAACGTTGATTATAAGATTCCATAAACGTTATATTAATTAATAATCAGTAATTTACATGCTGTCAGTTAAACTTTACGTTTAAGTATATACTTTTAATAAATATATAAAAAAAGTTTAAATTTGAAAAAAGGTTCAACAACGTTCCGCAACCCTTATGTACAAAGGCTGTGGAACCTCAAAACAACGTGTCATAGGTTCCACACTTTTTCGCCGATTTTCCAAAAAAACGCCGAAAAACGTAGGAACCTTACAAACATTAACGTTCCAAAAATTTATGGGCAGAAGTACGAAAAGCAAAATAATGTAAAATATATTTTTGCCGATTTTTTACTGATTTTTAATTATTTACAAAGGATATTATATATTTTTGCGGATAGAACGAAAAGCAAAAAAAGTTTAATTTGGTTTAATTTTGCTTTAATTTTTGCCTACTATTCTTTAACGGGTCTTTAATATAGGTTTAAACGGTCTTTAATTGCCGTTTAATAAGGATATGAAAACAGGGTGTAAAGCCAAAATAACGGGGTTTTACGCCCTGTTCTTTTATTGTTGGTAGGATGGTCGGATTGTTTATTGTTTTGTGTTTTTTCAACGGTTAAAATTGGGTAGGGTAGGAGAGGTTTAAAAAGTAAAAATTTATGTTTGCTTATGCAGTTGCTTATGCGTTGCTTATGCAAAATGAGGAAATTTTTATTGTGATATATAGGGGTTATTTGTCGTTTTTCGGTGCTTTAAAGTGGCAAAAATACAGGATTGAAGGGGTACTTTTGCAGGGTGTTATATGGTGTAAGTTATTGAATAATAAAAAGTTTATGTAATTTTGCATTGTAAAATTTGCGTGAGTTCATTTTTAGTTATTTTTTAAAGGTTATTTTATGTTAATGCCGAATAGTTTAACAGGGAGAATGCTTACATTCCTGCGGTCTATTGATACAAAGGGTAAGTGATACAGGTTCAAATCCTGTTTCGGCACTAAAAAGTGGAAATGAAAAAGGATTGACGTAGAAACATCGCTGAGAAGTGAAGTGTCTAAAAGGTGGTGGCGGTTGGGCAACTGACTGCCACTTTTTATTTAATCAAAAGGGTAAATTATGTTAGAATTTAGAATAATTGAATGTACAATGAAAGATGGTTCTATCAGATATAAGGTACAGAGAAAAAGGAAGTTTTTATGCTTTATAAGATGGGAGAATCAGATGTTAGATTGGAGAAATAATAGTTTTATTGGAGAACTTGACGATGTTTATACAACACTATTTCATCCGACATATTGGGATAATATTTCCGATTGTAAGAAATGTATAGATTTGACAATAGAAGCAGACAGGAAAAGGATTTCAGAAGAAATGCATAATACAATTATAAATAGTAGAATTTTGTAATGATAAAAGGTAAAAGGTGTAAATATAATCATTAATGAGGTTTTATTGACAATATTTATAGAACCAATAATAATCAGCAATAGTCAGAGAGGATATTGCAAAATAATCAAGTTTTGTAAAATTATAATCTATAAAAAAGTGATAATTAGTTAAATTACCATCCATATTATTTAATTACTGTTTATCTTGTTTTTCAATAATAGTTAAAAGGCGATTAATGTGCGAGGTTTTTTCTTTAAGTTCCTCTCTGTTTGCCTTTAATTCTTCGGAAAGTAGATTTATCGTATTCTCTTTATCTTTTATAATAGAACGGAGTTCTTTTATTATATTTTTGTCACCAATATTTTCTGACGCTGTTGTTTGTATCGGTATGTTAATATTGTTATTACCAGCATTACTGATATTTCCGTTAGCTTTGACAGTTTGAGTAATTATATGATGACTGTCGCTTTTGAGCATATTTCCTGTACCCGTTTTAATCCAAACTTTATTTATATTTGGGTCTAAGTCTATAAGTTTTTCAATGAAATTGTCAGACAAGGCTACTTTGCCATTAAATATTTGTGATAAATAGGTTTTATTGTAGCCTAATTTATCAGCTAAATCCTTATCATTTTCAACAAAATCAGAAAAAATAAGCCATTTTATAACTTTGTTAAGTCTTTCTAATTCAGTATGATATTTTTTTTCTTTCATATAAAATATAAAAAAAGTTTATATAAAACTTGCTCAATATAAATAAAGTTTATATTTTTGCAAAGTAATTCAAAACTGAATTACGCTACAAAATTACAAAAAAGTAGTGATGTAGCAAAAAGAAAATAAAATAACCTTAAAAATAGAGAAAAAATGAAAAAGAAGGAAAACTTAATAGGAAAGTATTACAGACAAGAATCAAGATGGGATGACAGTATTCAAAGAATTACATTTGAGAGCAGAGATGAGATTAAAACTGTATATAAAGTAGTTGGAGTGCATACTCAAAAAGAAAATGCAGAGGATACCTTGTATAACGTAAGAGAGATTAGGTTTCATACCGACGAGATTATTGCTTGGGATACGAAGGTTTATACTGCAAGACATTTGAAAGAATGTTACAAGCAGCTGCCTCAAGGCTATGTAAAGAAATTATCTGAGATAGTAATGGACAATATATTAAATAACATTTAAAACAGTAAAAAAGATGAAAGAACTAATTAGAAGCGAGAACAGGTATCAAGTGAAGTTTAACGATGAAACGGGCTTTTGTAAGTTGTTAAACGGCGGGCAGACGGTAAAAGAGTTTGTCGGAGTAAGTGAGATGTTGAACTATTGTACAAGTCATAAGATAGACGTGGCGATAGAAAATTGTATTTGTTCAACAGTAAAGAACTATTAAAGAAATTCGGAAGGTACCCCAACACTATGGACGGTAGCAGTTGCAGGTTAGCCGTAATGATAAGATAAACGGGGAAAATCTTAACACGGGAGGTTCAAGTCCTCCGACTGCACGAAAAAGTATAAAGATATGAATATAGTGATAAATTATAACGGGAACATAGAACAAATGAAACAAGACCTTGATAAACTTATAGATGTTATCAAGGAGGAATTATTA
>JAFTFU010000106.1 GCA_017458285.1 Clostridia bacterium
TTAAAATATGACCTCCTTCTATATACCAATTATAGTCTGTGCATATAGGATTTAATGCTCGGTATGTAACAACAGAACCTTCACAAGCAGTTCCGTAACATTCCAATTCTAATTTTTCACCATTCAGTACTCTGATTTCATAGATTTCAGAAGATTCACATCCACAGTTATTAAAAACAGAGTGTCGTACTATGGTATTTTGTATAACAGAATCTATTTTATAATTTTCCGTAGATTCGGTAGAATAGATACTTGACCAAAAATGACCGACTATATCGGTATTGTTAGTTGATGATGTATTGGTAAATTCTACACTTTCTCCATAGCAAACATAGATAACTTTCTGTCCGCTTGATATTGTATAATTGGGTGTAGAAACAGCGCTTACCGTAGGCAGTTCTATTAATGTAACTTGCCTGCTTAATCTACATTCACCGCCTTCCTCGGTAGTTATCTTTACGGTTATTGTTCCTACTGATAAATCAGAAGACCATTTAATACTAATAGTTCCGTTATTATCATTACTTGTTATACTGCCTCCTGTAACACTCCATTGGTAGTTGTCAATGGTTTCTCCGAAGGAATTGACTTCCGCAGTATAATACACAGTACTGCCTTTGCAAGCAATTAGTTCATCTTGCATCTCATTCAAATATTGTCTTTCTGTAGAAAGTAAGCAAGATGCTTCAAAACTACTGTGAATTGCTATTTCACATTCTGTTTGTGCATAAGTAAATTGTGCCATAATGCACATAACTGCAATTAACATTAATCTTTTCATGGTCGTCTATTTTTTTATTAGTTTTACGTTATACTTACTATCTGTTGTCAGCAAGGATAAGATATACACTCCGCTTTTATAACCTGCTAAATTGCAAGTATATTTTCCGTTATTTATTTGCAATAAATCTATATGGTGTTGATTGCCGACAATATCTGTGATAAAACAATTGTCAATAGTTTTTTCCGTATTAATAGTTATAATATCTTTAGCAGGATTAGGATAAATGCTAATATTATTATCTTTGAATATATCTGCAACATCAACATCTGATTGCCAAACAAAAGGTGTTTTAAATTCAGGGTGCGAATATTTGAATATATATCCTGCAGATCCGCCATAAGCAAATGGGAACAATTCAAAGAATATTGGATAATGATAACTGACATTACCTACTGCAAAAATATTGCAATTATCATCAACAACAATATTGTTTAGTTTATAGCCAGGATGCATATTATAATCTATAAAACCTATGGAATGTCCGTCTTCATCCCATACAATAATACCGCAATTATCATTGTTTATGTTATTTTGTTCTACTTTTGGCACGGTATCATTTATATCTAATCTCAATTCTAACATATATTCTATTTGAGCAAATACTCTATTATTTTTAACTGCTAATTTTGGTCCTTGGGTATTAGTAGAAAAATTTGAACTTGAATTATATTTACTATGAGCATCGCCGTAAGAGATTAAATCTCCGTTATCTTTGTTTAACTGCAAGAAAAATGAATTTCTGCGCAAATTTAAAACAGAATCATTGTATTTCACAATAAACGGTGCAGGAACTGTATCAGGAGCAATATCCAATCCCATTCCTCCCAATAAGAATAAACTATTTGTTTCTTCACGTAAAGTTATTCCGAAGAAACCTTTAGGACCTCTTGAATATTGATAAGAACTATCTACTTGCTCTGTGGTCAATTGTTTTGCATAAATAACATTAAGATTGGAATCAAATTTAATAAGAAAATCATCGCATCCAAGGACAGATATTTTATAATTATTTCCTATATCTAATATGGCATAATTACCGTCAGAACCACCAGCAAAAGCACCAGATAGATAGAGATAATTATCTTTGTCTGTAATAAAATGCCGTCCATTTGCAGCATAACCTTTAAGTTTTGCATTAGCCAATGTATCATCGGAAGGATATAGGAAGCGTAATGTATCAAACTTTTCAAAATGAGGAGTGAATTTTAAAATCATCGGGTTGTTGTTAGCAGGACAACCGACAGGATAGAACCTGCCTAATTCATTGTCAAAATCACCGTCCTTATAAAAAGTCATACCTATATTATTATGAATAGTATCATCTTCACCGCAACGGAAATATCTTGGATTTTCTACTTTATATAGATATAAATTTCCTTGCCCATCTACAGTGAAACGTGTGATACCCAAACTTTCGCCCGAAACTTTTTGCCGTTTTGGTTCGCGTATTACATTATCAGTAGTGTCAATATAGCCGCAGTGCAAAAAGTGATCTTCTTTCAGATTGCCGTCCAAATCCAAAGTAACAAATCCAGAATAGAATTGTTTTATGGCTTTTTGAGTACTTACACTCGGAATATTGCTGTAAGAAAAACTATCTGTCAAATACAGCAGAGTATCTAAAAAATACAGAAAAGCAGTGCCGTTGTTACTACATTTTTTTTGGTCTAAAAATAAAGAGAAATTAAACATAACTACGGAATCACCGATTATATGTAAATCCTCAGGTACAGGTCCGACATACTGACTGCGGTGAATAACTTTTTTCCACAAAAGCCGTCCGTCATTAGATAATTTTGCTACAAACAGAGCAGGATCACCGGAACAATATTCTATTCCTATTGCATCTTCATCAAAAAGAAGTTGTCCGTCCAATTCTGCGCCGCGTCCGAATGTGCCAAGTACATACAAATTTCCTTTAGAGTCCAATTCACAGGCATTAACCTTATTAGATGTTCTGTAGGTTGCGTCGTATTCTGAACCTGAGAAACCTTTTACCCATTCAAACTGCTGCGCATTGATTGTTGTGCAGACTAGTGTTGCTAAGGTATAAGCAACCGAAAGAAGTATTATTTTTTTCATAATTTTATTGATTTTTTAAAGTTACTGAGGCAAAGTTATAGAAAATATTTTTATCTGCCAAATAAATTACATTATTTTTGAATGAGTTATAGTAAAAATAAAAAATTTTGAAAAAATTTAAAGAATATTTGTTGTAGTAACGAAAAAATTTGTACTTTTGCAAATTGTTTTGAGAAAGGCTCTTTTAAGTGCCTATAATTAAGAAATTTTTGAAAGGATATAATAATGATAAACGTAACTTTACCTGACGGAAGTGTCAAACAGTACTCTGAAGGAGTCAATGCGTTGGACGTAGCTAAGTCAATAAGCGAAGGATTGGCAAGAAACGTTTTGTCAGCAACCATAGAAGGAGAAATAATAGACTTATTAACTACTTTGACTAAAGATTGCACGTTGAAACTTAACTCTTGGAATGACGAAGAAGGCAAACACACCTTTTGGCAGTCCTCTGCACACTTGTTAGCAGCCGCAGTACAGGCATTATAGCCTAATGCAAAATTCGGAATAGGACCTGCAATTGAAAGAGGTTTCTATTACGATTTAGATTTCGGCGAAGATGTTTTAAGGGAAGAAGATTTCCCTAAAATAGAAAAGAA
>JAFTFU010000107.1 GCA_017458285.1 Clostridia bacterium
AATTATTATTTTTTGCAATTTGTTTAGATTTTTCAAATATTTCTAAATATTTCATTTCTACATAAGCACCTCCATTATATCTATAACTTTCTCATATACATTAAATATTTTTGCATACTCCTCTAGTCTCTCTAAATCTTTATTTTTTCGTTTGAAATAGTTTTTTATAATTTTGTTATATAGTTCTGCATCCACTGAATTTTTATTTTTTATAATATCACATATACATCTTTCTTCATTATAGACACTTATTGGATTTCCGCATGGACTTGTTTTTGTTGTAATTCCAATATTAAATTTTTCTTCATTCACATAGTGAATATCAATATTTTCATTTATATTGTTATGGCTTAACGTTGTTACTTCTATTTTATATGGTGCTCTATCACTTAATCCCCACAAATAACAAGCTGTATTATATGAAAAAACAATGTTAGAAAACCTTTTTTGCAATATATAAAATTCATCTTCAAATGTCTTGTAATCTATGTAGATTCCTTGTGCTACCTTTCTTATTATTTTTTTCTCTATAAGGCTCGGAATCATTGGTTTAGTAATTCCTATATTTATTAACTCTGATGTTGTAACATATCCATGATTTTTTTTTAATAATTCATTAATCTTCATAAAAATCACCTCTTTACTTCTTCTCGTATATCATAACATATTTACGAGTAAAAGTAAAGAGGTGTAAAATTTTATAAATAGTTAAAATTATTTTCGTTAATATCTAAAATAAATTCATTGCATGTTTCAAATACTAATTTTAATTTTTTTTCATTTTTATCATAAATGTATAGGTCAGATGGACAAATCCAGTTTGTATTCAAATATACGCTAACATAATAATTATCTTTTTCTGTGTGAATTATTTTAACATCAAATAAATCATGTTTTAGATTTGCAATTTCATTTATTATATTTAATAATTCAGAATCTTTATTGTCTTCAAGAAATATATTACAATTTTCTTTATTAATTTTATTTAGCACTTCATTTTTTTCTTGATCAATATATGATTCAAAACAATTTGTAATAGAATAAATTTTATTATTTGTTTCAACAAATTCATTATTATCAATCTTTTTTGAATTTCCGTATTTATTGACTTTGTAGCATGATTTTTCTGTTTTTATAAGTATATAATTACTAAAATCAATTTTTTGTAAAATATAAAAGATAATACTACCAATGATAAAAATAGAAACTAATGTAGTTATACAAATAAACAATTGCTTTTTATTCATTTCATTATAAATCCTTTCTTTTCTATAATTAATGATAATCATTTATAGTAAATTCAATATCAATGTAATCTGTATTTTCTTTAATATCAAGAAACTCAAACACAAATGGATTTTTTACTAAATCTTTACTTTCTTTTAATTCATGCCCCTTTTCTGCTAGTTCTAATATTTTATTTTTATCAGCTGATAATATTAATCTTTTATATAGTAATTAGCCTATTTGTCTTTGTAGCTCACGAACACTCCATCTTGAATTTATCGCGTTTCTTTTACATAAAAATCTCTTTTTGCTTCTTCCTCTATTTTTATTAATTCAAGATAATGCGACCAACTCAATTGCGACGACACTGTTGTCGCAATTGGAAAATAAATATAAAATTTTCTCATTCTTTCTAAATTCCTTTTAGAAAAACCTTTTCCAAATTCAGCAGTTAATTTCTGTGATAACTTTTCAAGTACAGTTTCACCATACGAAGCTCTTTCATCACCTTGTTGTATTTCCATAATGGCTTTATAATTAGCTGTGCTAATTACTATGTCATTACATATAAAAAGAGCCAACATGTTTTTACAATGTTAACTCTTTTATTCGTATAATATTGATTCTCTATAATTTGTGTTGACAAATAATTTGTAAAAATCTTTGCATCAGGTTTCAATTTATATTATTTTATCACTCCGAATACAGGTACATTAATAGTAATAGCTTCAAATTCTCCTTCAGCAGAATAGCTAGTATCTTTATCCAAATACAATACATCTCCACTTTCACAATGAACTTTTTCATCATCTATTATAAAATCAACATCAGCACTAATAAAGTAATACACTCTTTCATTTATTATCTTGCTTGAATCTAACTTTCCGTTTAGTTTAGTAATTGCTAAGCTTATATTTTCTGTGGTTTCCTTTGTTAAATAATTATCTGCATAATGCACTTCACTAATCTTTCTCGTTATTTTTTCATTTTTGGATATTCTCTTATACATATTTTGCCTCCAAATATTAATTTATATTCTTGTTAAAATTTTATATGATTGAGAACAAATTGGCGACATTGTCTACATCGTTATTTGTCTTTTATTTATTTTAAATTTTATATTTTGTCTAGAATATTTTTAAATTTTTTGTAAAAACTAATCATTATCTAGTTCTTTTTTGTTTTGCCTTTGTAATTCAAAAATTGTTTTTTGATTTTCAATTTCTGCTCTAAGTTCATCTTCAGTTGGCAAATATAATTTATATTTTGAAGCAAAAAGTTGCTCATTCCCTTTTAAAACAGAGTATTTTGCTATATCTTCATCAGTTTCAGAACATAGTACAATTCCTATTGTAGGATTATCATCTGTTTCTTTTTTTAATTCATCATACATTCTAACATACATATCCATTTGCCCTACATCTTGATGAGTTATCTTTTTAGTTTTTAAATCTATCAAAACAAAACATTTTAATATATAGTTATAGAAAACAAGATCAATATAATAGTCTTCTTTTTCTGTATGAATATGTTGTTGTCTTGCAACAAAAGCATATCCTTTTCCGTAGTTCCATTAAAAATTTTTGTAGATTATTTATTATACTAGCTTCAAGTTCTGTTTCTGTAAA
>JAFTFU010000108.1 GCA_017458285.1 Clostridia bacterium
GCTCTGTTATATAGTTATATAAATCTGTTGCCGTTTTTATATGTTCCCATACAAAACTTTCAAAGTTTATATAAATAATTCTATCTTTTGTTATGCCATTAGTCTGAAATCTTTCTATAAGACTCTTCATCAATTCACTTTTGCCAGAACGTCTTATCCCTGTAATAACCTTTACAAAAGGTTTATCTATATAAGGCAAAATTTGCTCTATGTACTCTTCTCTTACAATCATTTTTTATATTATTAGGATTACAACCTGCAAAAATACATATTTTTCTAACTTTTTCGGATTATAACCTGAAAAAGTTTTAATTTCTACTAATTTTTTAGGGATATATTCTTGAAAAAGAGGGAATATTTTCAAAAAAAGATATTATTAAAGTTTTATTATTTTATCTCTATGTACAATTTTTAGTTGTTGTTTAGATTGCATAAGGTTTTGTTTGCATTGTAATTTCCACAGTTCTTTTTGTTCAGTCGGACCTTGTAAAGAATCTATGTACTGTTCAAAAAAAATTTTAAAATTTTCACAAGCATTATCTATGGTAGATTCTTTTATTAAGAAAGAACAACCTGAATTCAACCAATTACGAAATTCTATGCAATCCCTCATATTGGCAATCATTTTAAAATTATCAAAATCTCTTTTATTTTGGAAAACTCCAAATACCCCTCCTAAAAGGTACATCATAAATAAATCTTCTTCTTTCTGCATAGTATTTATTTTATTTATATTGATTGCAAAGATAAAAAGAAATTAAGACACACACAAATTATATGTATCTTAATTAAGTATAACTAAGTGAAAATTAAATTATTTCCTATCATACGTCATATTATTTACTCCATCAAAAAATGAATACAACTGCAACATTACCTTTTCCAAGTTATCAATATCTACCGACATTTCTTGTTCTTTACTTTTGTTGTTTGTATTTAGAATAGAAGCATATCTGTATGAGGTTCCATTTTTATCAAAACTATCCAATTCCCTTATTATTTTTTCAACATTTATAAGTATTTCTTGCTCTCCAAAATTTGATATTTTTTCTTTTAATTCTTTCCATAATTCCAAAATATTATGCTTACGTGGTGGAAGTTTTTTATTTAATCTCATTAACGAGTCTTTAATAATCAGTTCTATATAATGTCTAAAACAATATAAAGCAGGATAAATATAAGAATCTCTATCTAAATTATCTTTTGCTTGCTTTATAGTTTCCAATAATATTATAGAACTTTTAATATAGCCTAAAGGTAATAAAACATCATTTAGCCTTCTATTTGTTGCGACAAAAGAATCTTTTACATTATTTCTTGGTTTGAATAACTTATCTTCCTTTGTTAATTGGGGTAATCTCAAACTTAATTCATCTATATCTAAAATATTATCCTCTATATTATCTATAGCAAAACAATTATCCCATCCATCTGATTTATGATAAGATTCAGTATCAGTCTTTAAAATAATATCTCCCATAAAATTTCCATAATAAAAAATTGGCACATTGAGAGATATATTTTTTATAACATTTTTTCTACTATTTAAAAGGGGGTTACGTGAATCTTCACTAAACATAGAATATAGTATTATAGCTTTCAAAGAATTTGCAACGTTCAATTGTTCTCTGTACTTAGATTTAGACTTAATTATTATTCTATATTCATTTTCGTAGTTCCAATCTAAAAATTTTTTAAAGAACATTTCGTCTAATGATTCGTCTATGTTTTTCCAATTCGACACTTCTCTTGTATATTCTATATTTTGATGTTTACAATTTCCATTCCATCTATTTTCCACTTCCTTTAACAATAGTTCTTTATCAAATACTAAACAAACACCTAACCCATTTTCAGCATAATGTCCCCACATAGAAGAGATTTCAAATCCTTTTGTACAATGGTTTATATCCATTGTAAAAGATATTTGTTGATATTTTTCTAAATCCTCCTTTTTTATTTTTACGTCATTATCTGTTTTGTCCAAATTCCAACATAACACTCTCATTGACTCATTTATATCATTCATTTCAGTATATTTTCCAAATAAGAGTGTTTGTGATAAAAGTATTTTCAGTGCATTATCAAATTTTGTAAAATGATATAAATTTTCCGATTCAAATATTTTCTTTGCCATAGCTCGTATTTTATATGTTTTTATTATAATTATTCTTCGTACAGAATTTCACCTTGTTTATCATAAGTATCTTCTTTATGTTAATACGGTTATATTTGTCATAATATTCATATTCTATTATATAATTTGGGTTCCCATATCCATCTTTAACATATTGAAGCTTAATTATAGGTAAAAAATACACTTTATTTATAAACATATCTTTCCTTCGTTTTTCATCGTATAGTATATTTTTTTTATTGTTAATTATGAAATAATCACCAAGCGTTGAATAACAGTATGTCAATTCATTATTAATTGTAGTTTTACGTAATATGTCTTTATTGTTAGAAACATCTATTGTTTGTATTTTTTGTAATAAATTATTAAGAAATAAATTGATTTCTTCCTTTGGTATCTCATCTTTTATAATTCTTCTTATGATAAATTTATCCCAATTATACGCTTGTGCTGGAGATAAGGGAAGAAGTTCTTTATCTATAAAAAGATGACCTTTAACAATTTCATATTTATGTTTTGGCATTTCAGTATTAATAAAATTTAAACAATAGTTTATCGTATTTATTATCTTTTCCTTAAAATCTTTTGGATAATACTTGCATAATTCAACTAATATATCACCGCATATATTTGTTATAAATTCTCTAATTTTCTTAATTCTTATTGCTTTATGGTATATAGAAGGAGAACCACCATCCTCACCAAACGTATAAAATACATAAAATGTTATAGGAGTTACTGATATATAGGAATATTCTATTGCGTCTTTCATATCGTTAATTAGCATTTTCTTATCTAAAGAATCAAAACCAATTACTCTTAAGAGAGGTTCAGAGACAACTATTTCTTTGTATTTTTTATAAATATTATCAACTTTTATACCTCTTATTACACCAGGATCCCACCAACAACTTAAACTATTTACATATTCTTTTTCTGTAGTTCTTCCATATGGTAATATTAATGTGTCCCCACTTCTTAATTTTATATCTTCAGATAAGATACTTGTTTGGCATAAGACACAAACATTAACTAAATTTATCACTATGAATATCATCTTCTTCATAACTTAACGCTACTTCGGTATAAGGAGTGGAAAAAATTCTGATATATCATTTGGTATTAGATGGTTATGTTTATTGAAATATCTGATATGAGGTTTATTAGGCATCAATTGATATGCTGATAAAGCAGAGATGATATTAACAAGAAAACCATTTAAACTTCTGTGTCGGCTATGTTCTATTTCACAACTGTTTTTCAATTTATTGTTCAAACTTTCTATCAACCCTCTATGTTTCAACAAAAGTTTATCTTTTCTATCCATAAGTATATTTCTCATATTGCTTTTCAATTTTGTAATCAATTGAATACCCGACTTGTATAATTCCTGTGTTAATTCTCTTGACACATAACCTCTATCTCCAAGTAGTTTGCCTTTTATATTTTCTATAATCTTTTTCTCTTTCAAAACTTGCCTATCATCTACGTTCCCTTTAGTTACTTGAAAATTAACAATTTCTCCTCTTTCATTGCAGATAATGTGCAACTTAAATCCATAAAACCAACCCATTGAACATTTGCCTTTATTGGCATAAAGTTTTAGTGTTTTGTGTAATCCAATCCTATGTAAATCACAAGCTTTCAATGGTGTAGAATCTATGAAAGATATTCCTGTACATTTTGATAACAACTTGTTTTTCAATAAACAAGCCATTGGAATAAACACTTTTTCTCTCAATTCTAAAAAACGATTATAAGACACCGTCTTTGGAAAATCATTTTTCAAACCAATCTGCACTCCGTTCGTATAAAAAACTTTAAAGTTTTTATAACCACTCAAATGATACAATATCAAAATAGTTATAATTTCACTATCAGACATTCTATATTTTCTATTTCTTCGCTTTGATTTTTTATACGAAATGTGGTGTTTTTCAAC
>JAFTFU010000014.1 GCA_017458285.1 Clostridia bacterium
AAAATATACAAAAAACAACATTACACCAAGAGGCTATAAAAGACCTTTTGAAAGTAGAATGTTGTTTTTTTAGCTTATTACAATTGACATAAACCATGAAACAGTATATAATACAAAAAGTTAAACGCAAAAAAAGTATAAAGGTAAGAATTAGACTATAAAAAGAAAACCAATCAAAAAGGTTTATAGGTATCCTTAAAAAACCTAAATATTATTATACAAGGAAAGAGTGAAAAAATGGGATTTTTTGATAAATTAAAACAAGGGTTAAACAAAACAAAAACATCATTTGGAGAAAAAATAAATTCAGTATTTAGTAACTTCAGAAAAGTAGATGAAGAATTTTTAGAAGAACTAGAAGAAATGCTAATATTATCAGACATCGGAATAGAAACATCAACAAAAATAATAGAAAATTTAAGAAACAGAATAAAAAAAGAAAAAATAGAAGATGAAGAACAAGTAAAACAAGCCTTAAGAGAAGAAATGATGCAAATATTAGATTTAGAAAACAAAAGCTTAAAATTAGACACAAAACCATCAGTTATATTAGTTGTAGGAGTAAATGGAGTAGGAAAAACAACATCAATAGGAAAAATTGCAGCAAAACTAACAAGAGAAGGAAAAAAAGTAGTAGTTGCAGCAGCAGATACATTTAGAGCGGCAGCAGTTGAACAATTAGAAATATGGGCAAAAAGAAGTGGAGCAGAAATTGTAAAAAGAGAAGAAGGCGTAGACCCAGCATCTGTTGTATATGACGCAATCGCAAAAACAAACGAAATAGGAGCAGATGTACTAATTTGCGATACAGCAGGAAGATTACACAATAAAAAATACTTAATGGACGAATTAAATAAAATACAAAAAGTAATAAATAAAGAAATGCCAGAAGCTTCAAAAGAAGTATTATTGGTAATTGACGGAACAACAGGTCAAAATGCTATATCACAAGTAAAAGCATTTAAACAAGAGGCAGACATTACAGGACTTGTTTTAACAAAACTTGACGGAACAGCAAAAGGTGGAGCGGTAATAGGAATTGTACAAGAAAATCAAATTCCAGTTAAATTTATAGGAGTTGGAGAGCAAATAGACGACATGGAAGTATTTAATGCTGAAGATTTTGTTAAAGCAATCATTTAAATTCAAAAATAATTGTTTATTGGTGTTGTTAAAGTACGCTCTAGATCTTGAGGCATACCAATATGAACTAAAAGGAATGGAGAAAAATGAAACTAGTAGAATTATTAAGAAAAAAACAAACAAAAACAATAATAGTATTAGCATTTTTACTAATGTTTGTATTAGGAAACATCATCTCTCTAAGAGGAGGATATTTAGAATACAAAGAATTAGGAGAAAATTACATAGGAAACTTTTACACAAACTTAAAATGCAAATACATCACAATGGGAGTTACGTTTGTAATATTATTTATAATAATATTTTTTACAAATAGAGGAATAAGAAAAGGGCTAAAACCATTTGAAGAACAAGACAAAGTACAAGTACCAAAACTTCCAAATAAATCAATTGCACTAATTATTTCGTTAATTGTAAGTGTAATATTTTCTAAAATAATACAGCAACAACTATTAATGTTTATAACAAGCATAACGCAAAACATATCATTTGGAATAGCAGACCCATTATTTAATATAGACATATCATATTTTATGTTTGTAAAGCCATTTGTAGAAAAAATGCTAAAATGCCTATTATATTTAATTATAGGTTTAAGCATTTATATGACAGGATATTATATTGTAATATTTAATACATATTTCAATGGAATAGACAGAAAGCTTTTAAAACAAAGCATGTTATTTAAAAAATTAATAAGAAACTTTTTACTTGCTGCAACAGTATTTTCAATTTCAACTCTAGTTGGAACACAAAGCATAGTATTAAAACCATTTTTAACAGTAGGAAACACAATACAAACAGAGTTAACTGGAGCAGGATTTGTAGAAGCAACAATTAAGTTATTTGGAGATGTTATATTCTCTATTTTAATAATAATAGTAGCGATAATTGCAGTAAAATATTTCAAAAAAGAACAATCTCGAAAAGTCTTAGCTGCATTAGCAACAATACCGCTATACTATGTAGCATTTTTCATAGTAATCGTAATATTTGATTTAGTATATGTAAATTCAAACGAGTTAGATAATGAAGGAAAATACATAACAAAAAATATAGAATTTACCAAAAACGCATATGACATAAACGCAGTTGAAGAAAACCTAGAATTCACTGGAACAATAACTTTAGAAGAAGTACAAAACAATGAAAACATCATAAATAACATACCACTTGTAAGTGAAGAAATGGTATTAAATACGTTAAGAGAAAATCAAACAGAAAACGGATATTATACATTTAGAACAACAAACCTTGCAAAATATAAAATAGGAGATAGCGAAAAATTAGTATATGTATCACCAAGAGAAATTATAAGTGACAAAGCAACATATAATTACAAAACATATGAGTATACACATGGAATAGGAGAACTAATAGTATCAGCTACAAACACAACAGAAGCGGGAGGAATAAGCTATCTGCAAAAAGACATAGAAGGAAAAGATGATGTTTTAAATATAGTTCAGCCTAGAATATATTTTGGAATGGAAACAAATGATACCATTGTTACAAACTCAAATAAAAAAACAGAATACGACTATACTGATGAAAACGGAAAACAATATGGATATGAATACACAGGAGAAGCAGGATTAAAACTAAACTTTTTAGATAGATTAACATTAGCAATAAAGAAAAGAAATATAAAACTTGCACTTTCTTCATCAGTACAAAATGAAAGTAAAATTTTGATAAACAGAAACATAAGAGAAAGAGCAAAAACAGCATTGCCATATTTAATGTATGACGAAAATCCATACACTGTAATTGATGAAAACGGAAATATCTGTTGGGTCTTAGATGCATACACAGTTTCAAGTGATTACCCATATTCAACATACAGTGAAATAATTTATGAAGGAAACAAAATAAAAATAAATTATATAAGAAACTCTGTAAAAGTAATAATAAATGCATATGACGGAACAATGAAGTTTTATATAACGGACAGAACAGACCCAATTGCAATGACATATAACAAACTTTATCCTGATTTATTTGAAGCAAGAGAAGAACAAATACCAGATTACATAGCAAAACAATTAATATATCCTAAGTATTTATATGATGTTCAAGCTAAAATGTTAGAAGTATACCATAATGTAAAACCAGAGGTACTATATAGAGCAAACGATATCTGGCAATTTGCAACATACAACACAACACAAACAAATAAAACAGTAGGAACAGAGCTATCATCATATTACACAATTTTAAAATCGGAAGCTGAAGAAACATTAGGATTAGTTCAAATGTACACAAAAGAACAAAAATCCAATATAATATCTTATTTGGTAGGAGAAATGCAAAACGGTCAAAAGAAATTAACAATATATAAATTTTCAAGTGATAGCAATATTTTAGGACCGACTCAATTAGATAAACAAATTGAGCAAGATGAAACAATTTCAAAGGAAATGCAAACTCTAAACATAACAGGATCTAAAATTACGAAAAAAATAATAATTGTACCAATTGAAAACACAATTCTTTATGTAGAACCTATTTATCAAACAATGATAAATGAGTCAGACATACCTTCTTTAAAGAAAATAATAGTTGCTTCAGGAACAAAAATGGCAATAGGAGATACTTTAGAAGAAGCGTTGCAAAATTTACTTTCTCAATATGCGGTAAATATACAAATAAATTCATCAGATGATGTAGAATCTGTAATACAATCTTTAATTAAAGCAAATAAAAATTTAAAAGAATCAAGTAATAGTAGCAATTGGGAAATGATGGGAAGCGACATTCAAGAAATGCAAGAATTAATAGACCTTTTAGAAAAATTAACTGATGAGCAAGATAAAAATAGGCAAGATATAGAAACAAACAATCAAGAAACTAAAAATAATATTGAACAAAAAACAAATAATTAAAATTAATTTTCCACCTATATGAATAACTTAAATGAATTTAAGTACAATAAATATAGGTGGAATTTTTATGTGCCATCTAAAAATGGAGATTGTATGAAAGAGAAAAAAATAACACAAGAGGACATAAGAATAATAAAGAAATTAGGCAGACTAGAAAGAAGTATAGAAGAAATAAATAAAACATTTGCCAAAAACGAAATACATGAATTAATAGTTTTATTGGGAAGCAAAAGGGAGCTTTTTAGAAGAAATTTTTTTGCAGGAGTTGCAAGAGGAATTGGCACAGGAATAGGTATTACAATAATTACAGCAATAATTATTTATATACTTCAAAAAATAGTAAGGCTAAACATACCTGTAATTGGAAAATATATAAACGATATAGTAGATATAATACAAAATACAAAATAATTAATAAAAAATGTAAAAAAAAGGAGGAAAAATGATTTTTGTGAAGAATAATATATCAGTACATAATTTACAGATATATGTACAAAATATATTTAAATCATTGGAAGGCGGTGCACAAAATGCAAATTACAGATGTACGTTTAAGAAAAGTAAATTCAGAAAACAGAATGAAAGCTGTTGCTTCTGTAACATTCGATAATGAATTCGCAATTCATGACATCAAAGTTATAGAAAGTGAAAAAGGATTATTCATTGCTATGCCAAGCAGAAAAACTCCAAACGGAGAATTCAAAGACATAGCTCATCCAATCAACGCTGAGGCTAGAGAGAAAATTCAATCAGCTATATTAGCTGCATATGAAGCTCCTGAAACAGAAGAATCAGCTGAATAATAAATAAAAGCATCCAAACGGGTGCTTTTTTTGTGAATTAAAAAATTTTTTGTTATTTAAAATTTTACTTGACATTTACAAACAATTGTTTTATAATGTATGCAAATTTGACTGTGATAGGAAGTGGTATTGTGAGCAAAGAACTTATAAAAACACAAATGAAAGTAAAAGATAATTTAGTAGGTGTTATGAGAGTTGGAGATATAGATGATATTTCTTTAACAGATTTAGCAAAATTTAAAAATGATAAATACCCAGCAAATGTTATTATTCATTGGCTAAGTAATAAAGATACAGCTCTTTATGTTGGTTTATGGGAAGAACTTAATAATGAAAATTTTAATTTAACGGAATATCGTGAAATTAAAATAAATGAAATCGGAACATCTTCTTATACAATGAGTCCTAAACAATGGATACAAAGAACTAATGCGATAGGATTAATTTCAAAAGGCGGAAAATACAGTATTGGAACTTATGCTCATCCAGATTTAGCCTTTGAATTTGCAAGTTGGTTAAATGTCGAATTTAAACTATATTTAATAAAAGAATTTGAAAGATTAAAACAAAATGAGAGCTATCAAAATAAAATTGATTGGTCAGTTAGAAGAGAACTTGCAAAGACAAATTATAGAATACATACAGATAGCATAAAAGAAAATCTAGTTCCTACACTTACTGAAAAGCAAAAACTATATGTATATGCAAATGAAGCAGATATTTTAAATGTTGCGCTATTTGGAATGACTGCAAAGGAATGGAAAGACAAAAATCCTAATTTAGAGGGGAATATGCGAGATTATGCAAATGTTCTTCAACTAGTAATCTTAAGTAATTTAGAAAACTTAAATAGTGAGATGATAGCTCAAGGAATAGAACAAAATATAAGAATTGAAAGATTGAATACAATAGCTAAAAAACAATATAGCATTTTACAAGATAGCAACGGTATCAAGAAAATTGAGTCTTTAGATAATAATCAAAATACTAAATTATTGGGTTAATAATAAATAAGAATAGCAGATAAAACGTTCTATTCGCGATCTAGTATTAAAACTATATCATGGCAAGCCACATATGTGGTCTTTACATTTACTATATTTCTACTCACTCACCATTTTTGTTAAAACTTATGAATGCTAAAATTTATGATTTAGACGAATCACCTGTTAGTACTAAAGATTGGACAGAATTACCTAATGTTATTGTATATTACAATTTTTTTAAGGAATATGAACATGAATTTAATAAAAAATAAAAAGTGATAAACTTTAAACAATTTTTTTAACTAAAACTCTTGCCAAACAGGTAAAAACGTAGTACAATATTACTGTAAAAAAGTTACCTTTACCTAGTAATAAGAAAAAAACACCTAAAACTGTTACTCAGTAAAGGCGAAGTAAATAAAATAGGAGGTGCAATAAAATGACAAAAGAAAGAAAAGCTCAAATCATTGAAGAATTTAAAAGAGGAACAGCTGATACAGGTTCAGCAGAAGTACAAATAGCTCTTTTAACAGAAAGAATCAATGAATTAACAGAACACTTAAAAGTTCACAAAAAAGACAATCATTCAAGAAGAGGACTTTTAAAAATGGTAGGACAAAGAAGAAATATGTTAAACTACCTACGTAAAAAAGACGAAGCTAGATATCAAGCAGTAGTTGCAAAATTAGGATTAAGAAAATAATCAAAATAGACAAAATAGGGCGAGTCACAAGGTATCGCCCTATTTTATCGAATAACAAAAGTAAGTTTAAAAATTAGAAGTAGCTTGTACGAAGAAAAATAAAAACATATGATTTTTCGTAGAGGTTACAATCTAAAATTAAACTTACTAAAAGCATAAAGGAGAGAGAAAAGAATATGTTTAAAGTTTATGAAACAGAATTAGCTGGAAGACCGCTAAAAATTGAAACAGGTAAAATGGCAGGACTAGCAAACGGAAGTGTATTAGTAAGATATGGAGATACATGTGTACTAGTAAATGTAACAGCTTCAAAAGAGCCAAAAGAGGGAATAGACTTTTTCCCACTATCAGTAGATTATGAAGAAAAATTATATGCAGTAGGAAAAATACCAGGTTCATATCAAAAAAGAGAAGGAAAACCAGGAGATAAAGCAATTTTAGTATCAAGAGCGATTGATAGACCATTAAGACCACTATTTCCAAAAGATTTTAGAAATGATGTAGTTGTAGTAGCAACAGTATTATCAGTAGATTATGATAACTCACCAGAAGTTGCAGCAATGATTGGTGCATCTGCAGCACTTTCAATTTCAGATATACCATTTGGAGGACCAACAGCAGCAGTAAATGTAGGAATAGTAGATGGACAAATTATAATAAATCCAACAGACAGTCAAAGAAAAGTAAGTGACTTAACATTAACAGTTGCAGGAACAGAACAAAAAATAGCAATGATAGAAGCAGGAGCAAACGAAGTTCCAGAAAATATTATGTTAGATGCTATAAAAGCAGGACATGAAGAAATCAAGAAAATATGTAAATTCATATCAAAAATGAAAGAAGAAATAGGAAAACCAAAATTTGAATACAAATCATTTGAAGTTGACCATGAGTTGTTAGCATATTTAGAAGAAAACTTTACTGCAGAAATGAAAGAAGCAGTACAAGAAGTTGATAAAGAATTAAGAGACAACAATGTAGCAAAATTATCTGATAAAATAGCAGAAGCAGTAAAAGAAAAATTTGGAGAAGAATATGCAGAAGCAAATTCTCAATCAATTGGAGAAGCAATCTATAAATTAGAGAAAAAATGCGTAAGAGAAATGATATTTGTAGAACATAAAAGGGTTGACGGAAGAGCATTAGACGAAATTCGTCCATTATCATGTGAAGTAGGATTATTACCTAGAGTACATGGAAGTGCAATGTTCACAAGAGGACAAACACAAGTATTATCAATCGCAACACTTGGAATGGCAAGTGAAGAACAAGAATTAGACGGAATAGACACTGAAACTTCAAAAAGATATATGCATCAATACAACTTCCCAAGCTACAGTGTAGGAGAAGCAAGACCTTCAAGAGGACCAGGAAGAAGAGAAGTAGGACATGGAGCATTAGCAGAAAAAGCCCTAGTACCAGTATTACCTTCAAAAGAAGAATTCCCATATGCAATAAGAGTTGTATCAGAAGTATTATCATCAAATGGTTCAACATCACAAGCAAGTATATGTGGAAGCACATTAGCATTAATGGATGCTGGTGTACCAATAAAAAGACCAGTAGCAGGAATTTCAACAGGGTTAGTTACAAATCCAAATGACGAAAACGACTATGTAATGTTAACAGATATTCAAGGATTAGAAGATTTTTTCGGAGACATGGACTTTAAGGTTGGTGGAACTAAAAAAGGAATTACAGCAATACAAGTTGATATAAAAGTTGACGGATTATCATATAAGGTAATTGAAGAAGCTTTTGAAAGAACAAAAAATGCTCGTAAATATATTTTAGACGAAATAATGCTAAAACAAATTGAAAAACCACGTGAAGAATTATCAGAATATGCACCAAAAATTGTATCATTAAAAATAAAACCAGAAAAAATTAAAGAAGTTATAGGTTCAGGTGGAAAAACAATAAATAAAATAATTGAAGAAACAGGCGTAAAAATTGACATCGAAGAAGACGGACAAGTATTTATTTATTCAAACGAAACTGAAAACGCTAAAAAAGCATTAAATATAATTGAAGATATCGTAAGAGAAATTGAAGTTGGCGGAATATATGCAGGAAAAGTATCTAAAATAATGCCTTTTGGAGCTTTTGTAGACTTAGGAAGCGGAAAAGAAGGATTATTACACATTTCAAAAATTTCAAATGAAAGAATTGAAAAAGTAGAAGACGTATTAAAAGAGGGAGATACAGTTACGGTTAAAGTTTATGAAATTGACCAACAAGGAAGAATAAATCTTACAATGAAAAATTTAGCATCTGATAGTTTTTCAGAGGAAGACTAAAAATAAAAAAGGTTTTCATCATACATAACATATGGTGAAAACTATATGTACTAATATTAATTAAAATAAACTGAGGAAGAAGAGGGAATATCATGTTTTGTGAAAAATGTGGAAGTAAATTACCAGACGAAGCAGAATTTTGCACAAATTGCGGAGCAAGTATTTCAGGTGGTAATAGTAAAAAAGTAGAAAAGATTGAAGATGATCAAATTCAATTAACAGTAAAACTTACTTTTAGTTTGGGATATTATGTTCTAATTAATGTTATAACATTAGTAATATTTGGAATAATATTATTATTGTATTGCGGAGATATAAGAGTGGATTCAGTTTGGGTACTTATAAGTGAAGGAATATTATTCTTTGGTTCAGCTTTAATATTTGGAATAATAGCTCCAATAATAAAAAAACAATATGACTCCTATACTTATGACTTTTATAAAACAAAAGTTATATATAAAGATAGTTTCTTAAATGTATCAGAAAAAGAAGTAAAATATAAATATATAAGAGAAGTAACTATGAGACAAACATTTATACAAAAATTTTTCAATTTAGGTAACATTGTATTATTTACAAATCCTGAAACAGGAAAAGGAAGGGGAAATGGAATATTAATAAAGAATGTTGAAAATGTACAAGATATTTATAAAAATATAAAAGCAATAATTGATGTATAGGAGGAACTAATAAAACAAGTTATCGATGAGGGAATTCAAGACGAAGATTAAGATAATATACCCATAGATGTGGACTAAATAAAAATAAACTAAGAAAAAATGTTTTAAGAGTAACATTTTGACTTAGTTTATTTTTTATTTATTCATGTTGTATCAGTTTGTGTTCAACTTTTATAAGTTTTCTTTAAATACAAATAAAAAAGATACATATTTTAGGCTATAGTTATTGCTAAAAAATCATAATATAAAAAATAAATAATATAAATAAAAAAGAGGTGATACACTATAAAAACATATTATTTAAAAAAAGGACAAAGGTGGAATTTAAAAAAAGTAAAAATAAGTGATGAAACTGGTGAAATATTTATAAAAGGAAACAATTATAAAAAGATAATAAAAACTCTAAAATCAAAAGAAATAAAATATTTAATAATAGATAATGAAATGAAAGAAAACATAGAACTTATTGAATTATTAATAAAAAATAAATTTGTAATCTTTGAAGGCAAAGAACTACATAAATACATGCTATTAGAAATAATAAAATACATAGAATCAAAGAAAAAATTAGAAGAAAATATAGAAATTGCATTAATTACAGAAAACTTAACAGAAGAAGCTGTTGGAACAACTATGCTTTTAATAGAAAAATATAAAAAAGTAAAAATAATAACAAATCATCCAGAACAATTCTTAAAAATTGAAAACAAAATATTAGAAGAAACTGGTTATCCAATAATAATTACAAAAAACAAGCAAAAGGCACTTAAAAAAAGTACAATCATACTAAATTTAAACTTTGAAGAAGAAGAGATAAATAAGTATAATATCTATGAAAACAGTATAATTATCAGTATAGGTAAAAACATAAAAATAAAATCGAAAAGATTTAATGGAACTGTAATACATGACTATAAACTTAATTTAGACAAGCAAGAATGCGAAAGAAAATTATATGAACAAAGAATGGTTAGAAATAAAATAGAAGAAGCAAATTTAAGTAAATTTGAAATTTCGAGAATAATACTAAATGAAGAAAAAATACAAATAACAGAACTTGTTACTGCAAAAGGGAGAATATAAATATAATAATAAGTTTAAAATTCTCATACAGAATAAATTAATATATCATTGCTTTTTTTATAAAAATATAATATAATAATCATGTCAAAGGAGGAAACGAAAATGACAGGAAAGAAAAACAATAAAAAAAGAACTAAAAAAAATAACAGACATCAAATAATTAATCAACAACAAAGAGAAAAACAAAAAATAACACAAAAAACAAGTAGCAAACAAACAACACAAGAAAAAAGCAAAAAACAAGCGATAGGTAAAAAAAGAAATAAAAAAGTAATAGTACCAGATGAAAATACAAAAGCACTAAAAAAAGTCAAAAAGCAAAAATTTAAAGAAAGACATCCAAAGTTATCATTAGCCATTAGAATAATATTACTATTGCTAATAGTATTTATAGTAATTGCAACTGGAATTGTAATAGGTATAATATATGGGGCGTTTGGAGACGACTTTAAAATAAGTTTAGATGAGTTAACAATAAAAACATCAAATTCACTTATTGTGTATGAAGATGGCACGGTAATTACAGAGCTAAGTGGAGACGAAAATAGACAAATAATTACATTAGATGAAATGAGTCCATATTTAGCAAATGCATATGTTGCAATTGAAGATGAAAGATTTTATGACCACAACGGAGTAGACTTATATAGAACTGGAGGAGCGATATTTACATATGTAACTCATGCAGGAAATTCATCATTTGGAGGAAGTACAATAACACAACAATTAGTAAAAAATATAACAAAAGATGATGAAGACACAGGTATAGAAGGAGCATTAAGAAAAGCAAAAGAATGGGCAAAGGCATATCAAGTTGAAAGAATGCTTTCAAAAGAACAAATTTTGGAATTATATCTAAACATAATATTTATAGGTGGAAGCGACAATCATGGTGTACAAACAGCAGCAAAATATTATTTTAACAAAAATGCATCAGACTTAAGTTTAGTCGAATGTGCATTTTTAGCAGGAATTAATAATGGACCAAATGGATATGCACCATTCGGAGAAAAAGGATATAGTTCAGATGAAGCTAAAAAGAAAAAGATAGATAATAAAACAAAAGTTGTATTATCAAAAATGTATGAACTAGGGAAAATATCTAAAGAAGAATATGATGAAGCAACTAAACAAGTTGAAGAACAAGGAATTACATTTAATAAAGGGACAACAACTACTACATACTCATATCATACAGATGCACTTATAAATCAAGCAATTGAAGATATAGCAGAGGAAAAAGAAATTTCAAAATCTTTAGCAGAAACATATTTATATAGTAGTGGATTAACAATTTATTCAACAGAAAAACAAGATGTGCAACAAAAAACAGAAAAAGCCATAAATGAAGGATTAGTAATTAAATCCACTGTAAATAAAGATGAAGATGGAAATCCAGTAAAAAATCAATCAGCGATGGTTGTAATAGACCAAAAAACAGGATATGTGGTTGCATGCGTTGGTGGAGTGGGAGAAAAAGATGCAAGAGGATTAAACAGAGCAACACAATCAGTAAGACAACCAGGTTCAACAATAAAACCAATAGCAGATGTTGGACCAGGGTTAGAAGAAAAAATAATAACAGCAGCTACAATATATAACGATTCTGCAACAAAATTTAAAGTTGGAAACTCAAGCTACGAACCTAAAAACTATAATTACTTTAGAGGAAATATAACTATAAGACAAGCAATAGAAACATCACAAAATATACCATTTGTTAAAGAAATGACAGAACTAGGTGTTGGAAAATCTATAGAATATTTAGAAAAATTAGGTATAACAACATTAAGCAAAGAAAATGAAGGCTTAGCATTAGCAATAGGTGGAGTTTATAACGGAATTAGTCCACTAGAAATGGCAGCTGCATATGCAACAATTGCAAATGACGGAGTATATATAGAACCAACATTCTACACAAAAATTGTAGACTCAAATGGAAATGTTGTATTACAAAAAGAACAAGAAACACATAGAGTATTTTCAGAAACAACATGTGCAATATTAAAAGATATTTTAAAAGAACCAGTTGAAGGATCACAAGGAACTGCTAAGATATGTAAAATAAGCGGAATTGATGTTGCGGCTAAAACAGGAACAACAAATGCAGACAAAGATAGATGGTTATGCGGATTTACAAACTACTACACAGCAGCAACATGGTATGGATATGACCAACCTGAAAGAATTATATATACTTCAGGAGTAAGCCCAGCCACAAGAATTTGGGCAGCTGCAATGAAAGATATACACAGTGGATATGAACAATCTAAATTTACGTTGCCAAGTAATGTTGTAACTGCAAAAATATGTAAAGATTCAGGAAAATTAGCAACAGATTCATGTACGAATACTTATACAGAAATATTTGAAAAGGGGACAGTTCCAGAAAGTTGTGAAGGACATAAAGGTGTTAAAATTTGTAATGAAACACATTTATTAGCAAATGAATACTGTACAGACACATCTACAATCTATAAGAATTTCTTAGTAGAAAAAGAAAAAAACGGAAATTGGGAAACGCCAGCAAATTCAAAGGAAACTGCAATCCCAACAGAATACTGTACAGTACATAAAAAGACCGAAGTAAAGGTTGAACCACAAGAATCAGATGATAAAAAAACTACCGTTAATGTTGACACTAAGGAAAATAAAGACGATAAAGAGAATAAAGACAACACAGCAACGCCAAGCACAACACCAAATACAAATCAAAATCCAAGTACTACTCCAAACACTAACCAAGGAACAAATCAAAATGCAACACCAAATGCTAATGGAGATACAAAAAAGAATGATAACAATACACAGTCAAACAATAATGATAATAAAACAAATAATCAACCTAGTACACCAGCAAGTAGTAATGAAAAGACTCAACAAGATAATAAAACGGGAACTGAAAATAAGGAACAAGAAAAAAATACGTAAAAGAAAAAATGAAGAAAAGAGGTAAAAAAATGGCAATTTTAGTAACAGGTGGAACAGGATATATAGGAAGCCACACAGTAGTAGAATTAATAGAAAAAGGAAAAGATGTAGTTATAGTAGATAACTTAGTAAACAGTAGCATAGATGTAATAGATTATATAAAACAAATAACAGGAAAAACAGTAAAATTTTATAATTTAGATATTAGAAATGAAGAAGCTTTAGATAAAGTATTTAAAGAAAACAAAATAACAGAAGTTATACATTTTGCAGGATTAAAAGCAGTACCAGAATCAGTTAAAAAACCTTTAGAATATTATGATAATAATTTAACTGGAACATTAGTATTATTAAAAGTAATGAGAGAAAATGATTGCAAAAAAATAGTATTTAGTTCATCAGCTACAGTTTATGGAAATAATGGAGAAATAAAATATGTTGAAACTATGGAAAGAGGAAAAACAACTAATCCATATGGAACAACAAAAAGTATGATTGAAAATATTTTAGAAGATTTATACAAATCAGATAACACATGGGGAATAGTAATATTAAGATATTTTAACCCAATTGGAGCACATAGCAGTGGACTTATTGGAGATAACCCAAATGGAATACCAAACAATTTAATGCCATATATCCAAAGAGTTGCCAGCGGAAAACTTGCGGAACTTTCAGTTTATGGAAATGATTACGAAACAAAAGACGGAACAGGAGTAAGAGATTATATACATGTTGTTGACTTGGCTAAAGGACATTTAAAAGCTATTGAAAAACTTGAAAAAGAAGAAAACGGTCTTAACATATATAATTTAGGTTCTGGAAAAGGTTGCAGTGTACTTGAAATAATAAACACTTTTGAAAGTGTAAATGCAATAAAAGTGCCATATAAAATAGTAGAAAGAAGAGCAGGAGATTTACCAGAATATTTTGCAGATGCTCAAAAAGCAAAAAAAGAATTGAATTGGGAAACAGAAAAGACATTAGAAGATATGTGCAGAGACGCATGGAATTTTGCTAAAAATCATTAATAATAAACAAAAAAAGGCTTTTAAGCCTTTTTTTGTTTTGATTAAGCCTCTTGTTTAGTTGAAACTTCAACATTTAATTCTGAAGTACAATGAGGACATCTATCAGCTTTGATATTAATTTCGCTGAAGCAATGAGGACAAATTTTTGTTGTAGGTTCTTCTGCAACTTTTTCCTCTTTCTTTCCTAAGTTAGCTAATTTGTTCATACCTTTTACAATTAAGAATACTATAAATGCCATTATTATGAAGTTTATAACGTCAGTAATAAATGCACCATATGTAAGATGTAAATTTCCAATGTTTAAAGCCCAACTTGAAAAGTCAACTTCTCCAAAACATCCTAGAAGAGGAGAAATTATGTTATTTGTAAGAGATGTAACTAAATTTTGGAATGCAGCTCCTATAATAACACCAACTGCTAAGTCTAAAACATTACCTCTTAATGCGAATTCCTTAAATTCTTTAAGCATGTATAAATCACTCCTTTTATTTTTTGTTTACATATATAGTATAAGGTAAAAATCGGAAAATGTCAATTTAAATCGAAAAATAAACTTATAAAAGATGTTAAATTTTAAAAATATACACTTTCCGCCAATGCAGCCGCAAGTGGTCGCATTGAGACAAAATATTAAAAGAAAAATAAACACTATCATGTGTCTACAAAAAAGCACGCACATCTGCTACAAAATGTTGGATTCATTGACTTTTTATTAAATAAATGTTATATTTAAGCAAATTTAACAAAAAAGGAGATATTGAATTATGAATAAAGAAGAATTGATTAAATTATTAGAAGAGTTAAATTTTCCAAAAGAAAAATTTTATATTTTATCGAGTGGATGTTTAACATTTTATGGCATAAGGGATGGAGCAAAAGATTTAGATTTATGTATTACGGAAGAATTATTTGACCAAATAAAAGATAAATATGGCTTGACAGAAGGAAATAAAAATGAATGTGGATTTTATAAAATAAATGATTTAGTTGAAGTAGTTGTTGATTCATTAGAAGAATTTGCAGGACATTTTGATATAAAAGATGGGTATCAAGTGCAAAAATTAGAAATAATAAAAAGAGATAAAGAAAAAAGAGGTCTTCCAAAGGATTTAGCAGACGTTGCAAGAATTGAAGAATACATAAAAGCTAGAGCAGGACAGGATAGATAAATTTATTTAGTAATAACTAAGTGTTAAATTTTAGAAAATGTTAAAATAATAAATTTACAAAAGACATTTTGCATCAGTTTAAAGAAAAATAAACTGATACAAAATGTCAAAATTTATAAGTTAAAATTAAAGAAAGGAAATACATAAATAAAAATATAAGTATAAAAAGCAGCAAAACAAGCTTGAAAACACTTCCCTAAAAAATACGGTTTTAAAGATAAATCAGATTTAGAAACAATACTCCAAACTTGAAGTAAAACAGAAAAGCCACCAAAACCAAGTAAGAAAGCCACCATAATAATAGTAATAGAAAGCTTTTTAACAGGAATTGCAGTAACAAGAGAAATACCATTTGTAATTTCAAGCAATCCTAAAATCAAAGGAGAAGTAAACTTACTAGGTATAAAAACTTCAACAAAACTAAGAATATTGCTATTTTGGATAATAGAAATAATAACAGAAAACAAAACAACAAAACCGCCAATAGTAAGAAGAGTTGAAATCGAATTATTTATACTATTACTGATAATTTCTCCAAGTTTAGAAAAAGAAACTTTAGTTTTTAGAGAGGATGAATTAGTAGATAAACTAACATTGGAAGAAGTTTTATTATACTTCCAAAATCTAAACAAAAAGCCAACAGTCAAACTTGAGAGAATATGAGTAATTAGAAGTAAAAATCCAATAGCAGAACTACCAAATAAACTAACTCCAACAGTGGCAATTATAAATAATGGACCAGAATTATTTGTAAAACTAAGCAGACGTTCACATTCTTCTTTAGAACAAATATTATTTTTTCTTAAATCACAAACAATTTTAGCACCAACAGGATATCCACTAAGTATTCCCATAATTAAAGCAAAAGAGCCTTCGCCTCTAACATTAAAAAGAGGCTTCATAAATCTATTAAAAAATTTCCCTAAAATCTTAGTAATATTAGTATAAGATAAAAGTTCTGTAGCAACAAAGAATGGAAAAAGAGAAGGAATAACAGAATTGGCAAATAATGCAAGCCCATTTTTGGCAGCAAAAAGATTGCTTTTTGAAAAAACAATCAAACACAAAGTAAAAGCTAAAAACATTAAAGGCAAAATAAAATTTTTTATTCTAACTATACAAAATTTAAACATAACTAAAATCCTCTTAAGAAAACAATATTCAAGAAAATGAAAAAAATGATACTAAACAAAAAATACTTAAAAAAATATAAGGTAAAAGAAGAATAACAAAAAATATGAAAAATATGAAAAATAATAAAAAGAAAAAAACTCGCAAATAAATTGCGAGTAAAAAATATATTAAACAGCTCTTTTAACTTTTCCATTTTTTAAACATTTAGCGCAAACATGAATAGTTTTTGTTTGACCATTAACGATAGCTTTAACTGTTCTTAAATTTGGTTTCCAAGTACGAGGAGATCTCTTACTTATGTGAGAACGAGTTATGCTTAGTTTATTTCCATGAATTGCTTCTTTTTGACATACTGCACATACTGCCATTTATAACACCTCCTAAAAGTAAAATAATTTTGACTGATTAATAGTTTATCACAAATATAAAAAAAATACAAGTATTTTTAAAATTTTCTTGCAATATACCAAAAATATGATATAATATAGCAGTTAGAAAGTGAAAAAACACACTAAAAAGACATGAAAGGAAAGATAGAAATGAGTAGTAAAGTAGAAAAGACAGAAAACGCAAATGAAGTAAAATTAGAAATTACAGTAGAAGCAGCAAAATTTGAAAATGCAATAAAAAAAGTATATTTTCAAAATGCTAAATATATAAGCATACCAGGTTTTAGAAAAGGTAAAGCTCCAATGAACATAGTAGAAAAATACTATGGAAAAGAAATTTTCTATGAAGATGCATTCAACGAAGTTGCAGGAGAAAGCTTTGACAATGCATTAAAAGAAAACAATATAGAAGCAGTAAGCAGACCTGATATAGAAGTTACACAAATAGAAAAAGGAAAAGACTTAATATTTGTTGCAACAGTACAAACAAAACCAGAAGTAAAACTTGGAAAATATAAAGGTATAGAGATTCCAAAAATTGAGTATAATGTAACAGACGAAGACATTCAAAAAGAATTAGAAAAAATGCAAGAAAGAAATTCAAGATTAGTATCAGTTGAAGACAAAGCTGTTGAAAACGGAAATGTAACAATAATAGACTTTGAAGGATTCGTTGATGGAGTAGCATTTGAAGGTGGAAAAGCAGAAGGACACGAATTAGAAATTGGAAGCGGAGCATTCATACCTGGATTTGAAGACCAAATAATTGGAATGAAAGTTGGAGAAGAAAAAGATATAAACGTAAAATTCCCAGAAGAATACTTCTCAAAAGACTTAGCTGGAAAAGACGCAACATTTAAAGTAAAATTACATGAAATAAAAGCAAAAGAATTACCAAAAATAGATGATGAATTTGCAAAAGATGTTAGCGAATTTGACACACTTGAAGAATTAAAAAATAGTATAAAAGAAAAAATAGAAAAACAAAATGCAGACAAAGAAAAATACGAAAAACAAGAAGCAGTTGTAAAAGCAGTATGTGAAAACATGGAAGTTGAAATTCCATCAGGAATGGTAGAATTAGAAACAGAAAACATGTTAAATGATATTGAACAAAGATTAGCATATCAAGGAATGAAAATAGAACAATACTTACAAATGCTAGGTAAAAATGAAGAAGAAATGAAAAAAGAATTTGAGCCACAAGCAATTGAAGCAATCAAATCAAGACTAGCATTAGAAGCAATTAGAAAAGAAGAGAAAATAGAAGCAACTGATGACGAAATAAACGAAAAAATAAAAACAATGTCAGAAAGCTATGGAAAAGATGCTGGAAACTTACAAGAAAATGAAAATGTAAGAAAATACATAAAAGAAGGAATTGAAAGTGAAAAAACAATTGACTTCTTAGTTAAAAATGCAAAAACAAAAAAATAATTGGTAGCTTTATTAAAAACGCAAAAAGTAATTCGCGGCTCAAAAAAAGTTAAAAATAATTAAATAAGTTTACTATTAAAAATACACGGAAAGAGATATTTTTCCGTGTATAAAATTAATAAGCAAAATTACGTAAGAAAGGAATGATTTGTATGTTACAAAATAGTTTAGTACCATATGTAATTGAACAAACAAGTAAAGGAGAAAGGTCATACGATATATTTTCAAGACTTTTAAAAGACAGAATAATATTTTTAGGAGAAGACGTAAATGCAACAACAGCAAGCTTAGTAATAGCACAAATGTTATTTTTAGAGTCAGAAGATCCTGACAAAGAAATAAACCTATATATAAATTCACCAGGAGGTTCAATAACAGACGGAATGGGAATAGTTGACACTATGAACTACATTAAATGTCCAGTATCAACAATATGTATAGGTATGGCAGCAAGTATGGGAGCAGTATTATTAGCATCAGGAGAAAAAGGAAAAAGATATGCAACACCAAATGCAGAAATTTTAATACATCAACCACTAATTGCTGGAGGAGGACTTTCAGGACAAACAACTGAAATAAAAATTCATGCAGACCATATGGTAAAAACAAGAGAAAAATTAAATAAATTATTAAGTGATAGAACAGGTCAAAGCTTAGAGACAATACAAAAAGATACAGAAAGAGACAATTATATGACAGCAGAAGAGGCATTAAAATATGGGTTAATAGACGGAATATTAGATAAGAGAAAATAATGCCAAGAAAGGAAGAAAATATATGGCAAAAAATAATGATATACCTAGAAATGTAAAATGCTCATTTTGTGGTAAAACGCAAGAAAGCGTTAGAAAGCTAATTGCAGGACCAGGAGTGTATATATGTGACGAATGTATAGAATTATGTAGTAGTATAATTGATAATGAAATATACGATGAAGAAGAAGAAAAATACGAATTAGAAGGTGTAGGAAAAATTCCTACACCAATGGAAATAAAGAAAATACTTGATGAATAT
Source organism: Clostridia bacterium (assembly GCA_017458285.1). GTDB lineage: Bacteria > Bacillota > Clostridia > TANB77 > CAG-508 > CAG-269. Next base: position 19,690 of record JAFTFU010000014.1, read on the forward strand.
GTAATAGGTCAAGAAGAAGCAAAAAGAACATTATCGGTAGCAGTATACAATCATTATAAGAGAATATCTGAAAATGAAAATAGCGAAGACGATGATGTTGAAATACAAAAAAGTAATGTAATGTTACTTGGACCAACAGGTTGTGGAAAAACACTACTTGCAAGCACTCTAGCTAAAATACTAAAAGTACCATTTGCTATAGCGGATGCAACAACACTAACAGAGGCAGGATATGTTGGAGAGGACGTTGAAAACATATTATTAAAGCTAATTCAAGCGGCAGACGGAGATGTTGAAAAAGCTGAAAAAGGAATAATTTATATAGATGAAATAGACAAAATAACAAGAAAATCAGAAAATCCATCAATAACAAGAGATGTTAGTGGAGAAGGAGTTCAACAAGCATTACTAAAAATAATTGAAGGAACTGTAGCATCTGTACCACCACAAGGAGGAAGAAAACATCCACATCAAGAGTTAATCCAAATAAATACAGAAAACATACTATTTATATGTGGAGGAGCATTTGAAGGATTAGAAAACATAATAAAAGAAAGAACTGGAAAAAAATCTATAGGTTTTGGAGCAACAATTCAAAGTGAAAGAGAAATCAACAAATATGAAATATTTAAAGAGTTATTGCCACAAGACTTATTAAAATTTGGAATGATACCAGAATTTATTGGGAGATTGCCAATAATAGCATCATTAAAAGATTTAGACAGAGAAGCATTAATTCAAATTTTAGTAGCACCAAAAAATTCATTGGTAAAACAATACAAAAAACTATTTGAATTAGATAATGTAGAATTAGAATTCCAAACAGAAGCATTAAGTGCCATTGTAGACAAAGCAATAGAGAGAAAAACAGGAGCACGTGGTTTACGTTCAATAATTGAAGAAATTATGAGAGACATAATGTTTGAAATTCCATCAAACCCTAAAATAGAAAAATGCATAATAACAAAAGAAACAGTAGAAGGGGTTACTGGACCTAATTTAATAATAAATGAAAATAGAGAAGAAAACAAAACAAGAACAAAGAAAAGAAAGAAAATATCAAAAGCTACAAAAACAGCATAAAATAAAAAAAGGGGGAAGAGGTTAGCAGATTTTAAAGTTAACCTCGTTTGTAATAATGGAAGATGAAAAAAATGAAGTAATAAACCAAACAACTAATGGTTATTTAAAAGGAACAATAGGAGCGATTATAGGTGGTGCAATCGCATCAATTCCATGGATATTAATGTATTCATTTGCAAATTTAATAGTAGGATACTTATCTATATTAATAGCATACGGTGCATTTTATGGATATAAAATATTTAAAGGGAAAGTAGGAAAAAAATCATCATTAATAATTGCAGTTGTTTCTCTATTAATAGTAGTAATTGCAACATCAATAATTTGTCCAATGATATTAATGTCCAAAGAGGGAATATCTGTAACATTTAAAAACTTAAAAATGATATATTCATATAATACAGGAGCGTTTGTAAGAGATTTTGCTATATCAGTATTATTTGCAGTTATTGGAATTGCAGCAATAATTAAAACTATTGAAGAAAAATTAAAAAATAACGAAAATAATGAATATAATGAAAATAACGAAAATGATTCAACAAATACAAATGAAAAAACAAGTGGATTTAAAACAACATTAATTGCTGTTTTAATAATAGCAGTAATACTTATAGTAGTTGTAGCTGCAATAATGTTAATATCTAAAGAAAAAGAAGAAGAATTTGACATACCACATACTAACATGACTTTAAATACAACATCGAAAATGGTAATATATGATACACGAGAAGAAATAACAGGAATATATGGAAAAGACATTGCAGATGAATACGATTTTATAATTGTTGACGGAGATGTTACTGTTTTAGGATTAGTATATGAAATGGAAGACGAAATTTCAGATGTTAATACTATGGCAGAATTTCTAAGATTATATGTTACTCAACAAAGTTTAAACGGAATGACAAATGTATCTGAAATATCAACAAAAACAATTAATGGTAAAGAATATAGTACGTTTAGTTATTTATATACAACTAAAGAAGGAACAAAAACGTATAAATATAGATATGAAGAATATTTAACAGAAGTAGATGATGACATCGTTGTCTTGGAATGTTATGCACCAGTTGAAAATGAAAATTCAACAAATAGCAAAATTACAAAAACAATTGAAAAACTATTAAAGTAAAAGATAACAATAATTCTATTGACTTTTCGAAAAATTATAGTATAATAAAAGAGTGAAAAGGAGAAGGAATATGTTAGCAAAATACTGGAAAAAGATAGGTATACTAATATTGATAATTGCATGTATATTTAATATAATGTTTAAATTAGTAAAAAGAGTTTCTCTTAATGCAGAGCTAAATCAAACATCAAGATATATTGAAGAGCAATTCAAAAATAAAAATAGTTCAAAATAATACTTGAAAAATAAAGTAAAGTATGTTAATATATTAAAAGGCAAAATTATTTGAAATTAGAAAGAGGTGACATATAGATGAAAGAAGCAATACATCCAGAATTCAATAAAACAACAATAACATGTGCATGCGGAAATGTTATGGAAGTTGGTTCAACAAAAAGTGATATAAAAGTAGACGTTTGTTCAAAATGTCATCCATACTGGACAGGAAACTTAAAAATGGAAAAAACAGGTGGAAGAGCAGAACAATTCAAGAAAAAATACGGAATTGCATAAAACCAAAGCGGCTAAGGTGAAAAGTAATACTCATCCAGGGCTGCTTTTTATTTTTAAAAAGGAGACTAAAATCAAATGAAGAAAAAAATTATTATACCAATTATAATGCTAATTTTAGCGTTAATAATATGCAGTGTTGTAGTAATAGCAAAAAAACATTCAGAAAGTAAATTAACAAAAACATATGAAAAAATGTCAGAAAATGGACAATATCAATTTGAAAGAAGCACAAAAAATGAAGAAAATAAAATCATAGTATCTGAAAAAGGAAACAAAAAAATAATAGACATGTACAACTATGGAAATCATACAACAACACTAATAAAAGATGATACATCATATTTAATATTACATGACAAAGAAGAATATTATGATTACAACAATATAATAAGCGAAGAAAATCCATTATTAGAAGAATTAAAGAAAATATCAGAAAATGAATACACTACAGGAAAAGAAGAAGTAAATGGAGAAAAATATTATTATGAAGAATATGATAATACTTCTTACTTTTTATTATATGCAGCAAAAGATATGAATCCTGATACTGCAAAAACAAGATTTTATTTCAAAGGAAATAACTTGGTATATATAAAAACAATTTACACAACAACAGAAGGTCAAAATGAAGAAGAATTATGGAAAGTTAATATAAAATACGAAGTAGAAGATAAAATTTTTGAAATACCAGAAAATTATGCAGAGTCATTATTATAAAATACAAAAAAATGGACATACTATTTTTAAAATAAATAGACAAAACAAACTGTCAAAAAATGGAAGAGGGGATAGTATGGACAAAGAACAAGAACAAAATATTTTAGATGAGGTAAACAAAGGCGCTACAATGGGAATGGATGCAATCAAATTTCTTTCGCCTAAAGTTGGAGATGAAAAATTTCAAAAAGTTTTAGATGTCGAATACAATAAGTATAAAGATATCTCAAGAAGAGCAAATCAACTATACTCAAATTATAGCAAAGAAGAGCCTCATGAAACAAATACGATGAATAAGATGATGACTTGGTATGGAATTCAAATGAAAACGTTTGAAGATAAGTCTAACTCAAAAATATCTGAATTATTAATGCAAGGAACCAATATGGGAATTATTGAAGGGAGAAGATTGCTAAATCAAAATCCACATGTTCAAAATAATATTAAAGAATTATTGGGTGACTTTGTAAAAATGCAAGAAGATAGTGTTGAGACATTAAAGCGATATTTGTAAAATTAAAACTTAAATTTTTTCTAAAGTATATTAGCTGCATAAATTTTGTTTGGCTATAAAATTGAAAAAATTTAAGTTTTTTTGTAATAATCTTGAAAAGAGGGCATATTATTGATATAATACGAAAGCCTAATTAATCAGTTAAATAAGAATCTTTTAAACTGAATTTTGTATCTAGAAAGGAATGAAGTAAAAATGGAAATAATATACAAAAATCAAAAAATACAAACAAAAGAAAACGAAAAAATATCAAAAATACTTGAAGAAGAAATAAAAAATAACAGATTGCCAGTTGTCGGAGCAATTTTTAATAATGAATACAAAAACTTAGATGAGCAAATAGATAAAGACGGAACATTAGAACTAATTGATGTTTCTCATAAAGAAGGTTCAAAAATTTACAGAAGAACTTTGGTTTATATTATGGGAAAAGCATTTGAAGAGCTTTATCCAGAACTTAAAGTTTCTGTAGATTATCAACTTGGACATTCAATGTTCTGCGACGTTGTAGATAACGATGTTACAAGTGAAATGGTAGAAAAATTAAGAAATAAAATGAAAGAAATAATTGAAAAAGATTTAAAAATCGAAAAAATAAAAATGAACAGAGAAGAAGCAGAAAAATTATACGAAGAAAATGGTTTTCATAGAGGAATGCTTCAATTAGATTTAAAAGATAATCCAGAAATTTATATGTATAAATGTGAAGATTATTACAATTATTTTTATGGAGAAATTGCCAATAGAACTGGTGTTTCTCAAATATTTGATTTAATTAAATATGATAATGGATTTTTAATTAGATATATGTCTGTTGAAGAGCCAGATAAATTACCGGAATATAAGGAAACTAAAAAATTAGGTTGGGCACTTGAAGAATATGATAGTATTCATAAAATTTTAAATGTTGACACTGTTTATAGATTAAACAAAAACGTAAAAGAAAAAACTATAAAAGATGTTATAATGCTTGCCGAAGCCCTACATGAAAAGAAAATTGCAAATATTGCCGATGAAATTGCTAAAAGAAAAGGCGTTAAAATAATTTTAATAGCTGGACCTTCTTCATCTGGAAAGACAACTTTTGCACAAAGATTAGGAATTCAATTAATGCTTAATGGTATAAAGCCAGTTACAATATCAGTAGACAACTATTTTGTTGAAAGACCTGATACGCCAAGAACTGAATCAGGCGAATATGATTTTGAATGTATTGAAGCAATCGATTTAAAATTGTTTAATGAACACCTAGAAAAATTATTAAAAGGTGAAGAAATAGAAATGCCTCAATTTGACTTTAAAGTTGGAACTAAAAGATATAATGGAAATATGATGAAGCTACATGAAAACGAAGTTTTAGTAGTAGAAGGAATTCATTGTTTAAATGATAGATTAACAAGTACTATTTCGAAAGATCAAAAATATAAAATTTACATAAGTGCATTAACAGTACTAAATATGGATAGGTTTAATAGAATATCAACAACTGATACAAGACTTATTAGAAGAATGGTTAGAGATTACAAGTTTAGAGGATATTCAGCAAAAGACACAATTCAAAGATGGCCAACTGTAAATTTGGGAGAACAAAAAAACATTTTCCCATTCCAAGAAAGCGCTGACAGTATATTTAATACATCATTAATATATGAATTGGGAGCATTTAAAAATGTTGCGATTCCAATACTTGAAGAAATTAAACCAGAAGAAAAAGAATATGCAGAGGCTAAAAGAATATTAAATATGTTAAAATATTTTGAACCTATACCAGAACATTTAATACCAACGAACTCACTAATAACTGAATTTTTAGGCGGAGGAGATTTTAAATATTAATGGAAAGTAGCAAATTTACCGAAATAGATGAAGAATTCAAATGCGAAAATTGTGGAAAAACTGTCTCAAAATTAGGATATTCTTGCAGAAATCATTGCCCATATTGCTTATATTCTAAACATCTTGATAAAAATCCAGGAGATAGAGCGGAAGACTGTCATGGAATTTTAAAGCCAATCGGATTAGAGATTAACAGCAAAAAAGGCTATGTGATAGTTTTTGAATGCCAAAAATGTGGAGCGATTAGAAAAAACAAAGCAGCTAAAGATGATGACATGCAAAAAATAATTGAACTTAGTAGTAAAGTAATATAATAAAAAATGTATAAAATTTTTCCTTTTTTGACATAATAAAGATAGACATACAATAAAAAGGAGGGAAAACATTGAAAGCAACTGGAGTAGTTAGAAGAATTGATGATTTAGGAAGGGTTGTTATTCCAAAAGAAATAAGAAAAACACTTAGAGTAAGAGAAGGCGACCCTTTAGAGATATTTACAGATAGAGAAGGGCAAATTATCCTAAAAAAATATTCTCCTATAGGAGAACTTTCTGAATTTGCAACTGAATACGCAGAAACTCTATCTAAAACTACAGGGCATATTGCATGCATAACTGATAAAGATACAATTATTGCTGTTTCTGGCGGTTCAAAAAAAGAATTCCTTGAACAAAATGTTAGCAATGAGCTAGAACAATTAATGGAAGAAAAAGAAGTGTATACAAGTAAGGAAAATAGCGATGTCTCTATGCCTATAACTAAAAACGATACAAATGAAAGAAAATACAATTCACAAGTTGTGTATCCTATCATTTCAAATGGGGATACTATTGGTACCGTTATTTTGTTATCTAAAGATACAAACATAAAAATGAATGAAGTTGAAAAAAAGGTAGCTCAATCTGCTGCAACGTTTTTGGGTAGTCAAATGGAAATTTAAAAAGATATAATAAAAGTAGCTTTTAATTATGGTAATATTTGAGAGTAATTAAGAGGTAGATATAAAAATAGTCTCAAATAAGTATAATATTTTTGAAACCTAAAAGCAAATATAGTTTGTTTTTTTAATTTAACATTTTGTCTCAATGTAGCCATAAACGGCTACATTGGTACAAAATGTTAAATTTTTTATACTTCCTGCCATCAAAAAAGGCTTTAAATGTAGTAAAATAGAGAGCCCCTGAGTTAAAAGACAAAGCGTATTAAAAAAAGGAAAAAAATTCTTGCAAAAAAAGTCGAAAAATTTTTAAAAAGTTATTGACAATTTAAAATAAAAATGTTAATATATAAAAGTACCGAGCAGGAAGACAAAAATAAAGAAAAATACTTAAGAATTAGTAATGAAAAATAACAATAAAATAGCAACAAAACATCGATTACTAGTTTTTTATTTTGCTCAAAAATTTTTCTTGAAAAACACTTAAAAAAATAAATTGAAAAAATTTTAAAAAAGTGTTGACAAAGAAAAAAAGGTATGTTAAAATAAGACTCGTTCAACACAAGAACGAAGAAAAAAGTACATTGAAAAATAAATAGTAAATCCTTTAGAGAAGAAACCAAACGGTATATCTTAAACCTAAAAGATAGTACCAAAAGTAAATTCAAACAAAGAATAAAAATAGTTTATAGAGTTAGAAAAACTTTAAGTTAAAATAAAATTAACAAGAGAGTTTGATCCTGGCTCAGGATAAACGCTGGCGGCGCACATAAGACATGCAAGTCGAACGGACTTAATCGATAGTTTACTATTGAAGCGGTTAGTGGCGGACTGGTGAGTAACACGTAAGTAACCTGCCTATCAGAGGGGAACAACAGTTAGAAATGACTGCTAATACCGCATATGCCATATCTATCACATGATAGAAGTGGGAAAGGAGCAATCCGCTGATAGATGGACTTGCGTCTGATTAGATAGTTGGTGGGGTAACGGTCTACCAAGTCGACGATCAGTAGCCGGACTGAGAGGTTAAACGGCCACATTGGGACTGAGATACGGCCCAGACTACTACGGGAGGCAGCAGTCGTGAATATTGCGCAATGGAGGAAACTCTGACGCAGTGACGCCGCGTGCAGGAAGAAGGTTTTCGGATTGTAAACTGCTTTAGACAGGGAAGAAACAAGACAGTACCTGTAGAATAAGCTCCGGCTAACTACGTGCCAGCAGCCGCGGTAATACGTAGGGAGCGAGCGTTATCCGGATTTATTGGGTGTAAAGGGTGCGTAGACGGGAAGTCAAGTTGGTTGTGAAATCCCTCGGCTCAACTGAGGAACTGCAACCAAAACTGATTTTCTTGAGTACTGGAGAGGAAAGTGGAATTCCTAGTGTAGCGGTGAAATGCGTAGATATTAGGAGGAACACCAGTGGCGAAGGCGACTTTCTGGACAGAAACTGACGTTGAGGCACGAAAGTGTGGGGAGCAAACAGGATTAGAT
>JAFTFU010000109.1 GCA_017458285.1 Clostridia bacterium
ATACTGATGAATTAAATGATGAATTTTCTACGGCAAAAATTAAACCAAGAGTTATTGACGAAAAATATAAATATATTCATAAAAATTCTTTATGGAATATAACCTCATTTATACTACAAAATATAATAAGTATGCCAATAAAAATATTATATTCTAAGCTAAAATTTAGAATACAATTTATCGGGAAAGAAAAATTAAAGCCATATAAAAATGAAGGGTATTTTATATATGTAAGTCATACCCAAGAATTTGCAGACACTTTTATACCAAGTTTAGGAAACTATCCTAAAAGAAATTTTTTTATAGTAAATCCAGAAAATGTTTCGATGAAATTTTTAAAAACCATTGTTGAAATGTTAGGTGCAATTCCAATTCCGGCCAATAAAGAGGCAACGAAAAATTTTTTTGAGACCATAAAAAAAAGAATTAATCAAAAATCCTCTATAACAATTTATCCTGAAGCACACATATGGCCATATTATACAAAAATACGACCTTTTAAAGATGTATCTTTTAAATATCCTGTGCAACTTGAAAAGCCTACTTTTTGCATGACAAATACATATCAAGTCTATAAAAAAAAGAAAGGCAAAGCTAGTTCTTGTTCTGATGATTGCAAAATCAAGATAGTAACTTATATAGATGGGCCTTTCTGGCCAAGTGGGGAAAAAAATAAAAAAGAAAAACAAAAAGAACTAAGAGATTTAGTGTATGATTGCATGGTGCAAAGAAGCAAAAATTCTAATGCAGAAGTAATTAAATATATAAAAGTTGAAAAATAATGTTCTTATTAAGTTTTTAATGTTCTGTGTCTACTTAAACAAAATGTATATTTTTTTAAATTTAACGTTTTGTTTAAGTAGACGCATTTTACGTTTGCCAAGGTATAATGTATTTTTTTAAAATTTAATATAATAATTTAATTCTATTTTTATCTCTTTCAATAAATCCTTCATCAATCAAATTTTTAATTTCCCTCATCATTGCACTTCTATCAACGCTCAAATAATCTGCCAAATCAGTATAAGAAAAAGGAACAACAACGGTTTTTGTAAGTGTTTTGGATGCTTTCAAATTAAAATAAGAAAGAAGTTTATCACGAATGGTTCTTTTAGTTAAATGTTCAATTCTGGTATTTAAGCTAATAATTTGAGTTAACAAAAGTTCAGAAAACTTATCTTCCAATTCCTTATGAAAACTACAACTTCTTTTGCATTTGTTAAGTAAATGGCTATAATTAAAAAATAGAACTCTGCAAGAAGATTTAGCTTCAACAAATAATTCGTTATTGGTATTAGCAGGGTAAAAGACTTCTCCAAAAGTATCGTTTTTCATAAAATGGCAAATAATAGTCTTGTTTCCATTGGAATCATATCTAATAAAATCAGCTTCACCGTCAACTAAAATACAAACCTGATTTCTTTTTTCAATATATGTAGTTATAACCTCATCTTTTGCAAAATTTTTAATTTGTACTCGAGAACAACTAGATGCAAAATTCTCTACAAATAAGCTCATTTCAAGATTCGAAAGCATATAAAATCACTCCTCTAACCATAAAGAAATATTACAATTATATTACAAAAATATTACAAAAAACATAGAAATATTACAAATTAATTATATTAAATTTTTGTCGCTTTTGCAACAGATTTTTTTAAAAATAGATATATAATGTGTACGAAAAAAGTTAAGCAAAAAATGACAAATTTTTTATAACTTTATCTATTAATGAAAGGAATGTGGGGATATGAAAGTAATAAAAAGAGATGGAAGAGCTGTAGATTACGATAAAAAGAAAATTGAAATCGCAATCGAAAAAGCAAATCAAGAAGTAAGAAAATCAAAAAGAGCAACAAAAGAGGAAATTAAAAAAATAACAGATTACATAGAAGAATTAGACAAAAAAAGAATTTTAGTAGAAGATATACAAGATATAATCGAAGAAAAACTAATGGAATTTGACAAATATGATTTAGCAAAAAAATATATTGTATATAGATACACAAGAGCATTAGTAAGAAAACAAAACACAACAGACGAATCAATATTAGGATTAATACGTAAAACAAATAAAGAAGTAATGGAAGAAAATTCAAATAAAAATGCAATAATTGCTTCAACGCAAAGAGACCTAATTGCAGGAGAAGTATCTAAAGACTTAACAAAAAGAATGTTACTTCCAGAAAAAATAATGAAAGCACATGAAGAAGGTATATTACACTTTCATGATGCAGACTATTTCCTACAACCTATATTTAATTGCTGCTTAATAAACATAGGAGACATGCTAGACAATGGAACCGTAATGAATGGAAAATTAATGGAAAGTCCAAAAAGTTTTCAAGTAGCCTGCACAATAACCACACAAATAATAGCTTCAGTTGCAAGTAGTCAATATGGAGGACAATCTGTAGATATAAGACATTTAGGAAAATACCTAAGAAAAAGCTATAACAAATTTAAAAGAGAATTAGAAGACCAATACTTAGGAAGACTTTCTGATGAAATGATAGAAGAAATAACACAAACAAGACTAAAAACAGAATTAAGACAAGGTGTGCAAACAATACAATATCAAATAAACACATTAATGACAACAAACGGACAATCTCCATTTGTGACCTTATTCCTTAACTTAGATAAAGACGATGAATATATAAAAGAAAATGCCATGATAATTGAAGAAATTTTAAAACAAAGATATCAAGGTATAAAAAATGAAAAAGGTGTATTTGTAACACCAGCATTTCCAAAATTAATTTATGTATTAGATGAACACAATTGCTTAAAAGGCGGAAAATATGACTATTTAACAAAACTTGCAGTAAAATGTTCATCAAAAAGAATGTATCCAGATTACATATCAGCAAAAAAAATGCGTGAAAACTATGAAGGAAATGTATTTAGCCCAATGGGATGCAGAAGTTTCTTATCTCCATGGAAAGATGAAAACGGAAACTACAAATTCGAGGGAAGATTTAATCAAGGTGTAGTAAGCATAAACTTACCACAAATTGCACTAACAGCAAACGGAGACGAAGAAAAATTCTGGGAGCTATTATCTGAAAGACTAGAACTATGTAAAGAAGCTTTAATGTGCAGACATTATGCATTATTAGGAACAACGTCTGACGTAAGTCCTGTACACTGGAGATATGGAGCAATTGCAAGATTAGGTGCAGGAGAAAAAATTGATCCATTATTAAAAGACGGATATTCTACTATATCACTAGGATATATCGGCGTATATGAAACTATAAAAGTAATGAAAGGCGTATCACATACAACTCCAGAAGGAAAAGAATTTGCCTTAAAACTTATGAAAACATTAAAAGAAGCAACTGAAAAATGGAAAAAAGAAACAGGATTAGGATTCGGTTTATACGGAACACCAGCAGAAAGCTTATGCTACAGATTTGCACGTATTGACAAAGAAAAATTTGGAGATGTTGAAGATATAACAGATAAAGGATACTACACAAACTCATATCATGTAGATGTAAGAGAAAAAATAGATGCATTTAGCAAATTAGCATTTGAAAGTGAATTACAAAAATTGTCACTTGGAGGAGCAATATCATATGTTGAAATACCAAATATGTCTAAAAACTTAGAAGCATTAGAAGAACTTGTAAAATTCATATATGATAATATTCAATATGCTGAATTCAACACAAAATCAGACTATTGCCACGTTTGCGGATATGATGGAGAAATTATAATAAACGACAACAATGAATGGGAATGCCCTCAATGTGGAAATAAAGACCATAGCAAAATGAATGTTACAAGAAGAACTTGCGGCTATTTAGGTGAAAATTTCTGGAACGTAGGTAAAACAAAAGAAATAAAATCAAGAGTATTACATCTATAATAAAATTAAAAAATAACATTTTCATCAGTTGATTTTTAAAAATTAAACTGAAACAAAATGTTATTTTTTAAAATTACACATATTTTTAGTTGATTTTAGATTTTAAACAAATACAAAATATTATATTTAAATTTGTTTTAGTTATAATTAATATAATAAACATTTTGTAAACGAACGAGTAACAGAGTTTTACAGAAGTTTCCAAAATAAGCAAAAACTACTTGATTTTTATGCTAAAAAGGTGTAAAATATAAAAGTGAATGTAAAAATAAAAGAGAGAAAAAATGAAAGGAATGATTTAAAAATGGCAGGAATGTACATGGCAGGAGATTTTAGAAATGGAACAACATTTGAAATGGACGGAGGAGTATTCAGAGTAGTTGAATTCCAACACGTAAAACCAGGAAAAGGTTCAGCATTTGTAAGAACAAAATTAAAAAACGTAATATCAGGGGCAGTTTTAGAAAAAACATTTAACCCATCAGACAAATATCCAGGAGCAGAAATAGAAAGAAAAACAATGCAATACTTATACAGCGATGGAGATTTATATTATTTTATGGATAATGAGACATATGATCAAACACCATTGAATAAAGATGATTTAGGAGACACATTAAAATATTTAAAAGAAAACATGGAAGTAACAATACTTTCATTCAAAGGAAAAGTATTCGCAGTTGAGCCACCAATATTTGTAGAATTAGAAGTAACATACACAGAACCAGGATTTGCAGGAAACACAACAACAACATCTGGAAAACCTGCAACATTAGAAACAGGACTTGAAATACAAGTGCCAATGTTTGTAAATATTGGAGACGTATTAAGAATAGACACAAGAACATGTGAATACATGGAAAGAGTATAAAAGGAGGAGAGTGCTAAATAAAGCACTCAAATTTAAAATGGAAGACATAAAAAAATTAATTGAAAACTTAGAAAACCAAATGCAACAAATCTTAGAACAACAAGAAAATATAGAAAAGAAAATGACCAAAATACAAGAAAAATTAGAAAACATAGAAAAAGATATCTACATTGACGAAGAATGTGACGAAGAAATAGTATGTCCATATTGCAATTATGAATACGAAATAGAATATGATGAAGAAAAAAAAGAAACAGAATGTCCAAATTGTCATAATATAATAGAGCTAGATTGGAGTGGGGACTTAGAAAATGATAACCCATATGAATGTGGAGGACACTGCGGAAGTTGTGGTGGATGTGGAAGCTTCGACGATCTAGACGATGAAGAAAATAATGATGACAATACAGAAGAATAATGAAAATATTAAGATTTATAAAATATAAGATATAAAATATTAAAAATAAATAATATAAAATAAAATTTATTTATTAAATGGGGGAAAAATGGAATATTTATATATACTAAAAGAAGCCCTAGTATGGGTATTAACAATATTTTGGTTATATCAAATAATAATAAGTTTGTGTTCACTAATAAAATTAAAAGATAAACCAAACTTAGTAAACAAAAATCACAAATTCATGGCAATAATACCAGCACATAATGAAGAAGCAGTAATAAAAAACTTAGTAGAAAGCTTAAAAGCTCAGACTTATGACAAAAAATTATATGATATATATGTAATTGCAGATAACTGTACAGATAACACAGCAATAATCGCACAAGAAGCAGGTGCAATCGTATATAAAAGATTTGACGAAACAACAAAAACAAAAGGAGCAGCATTAAACTGGTTCTTACAACAAAAAATCAAAGAAAATGCAGACTATGACGCATTCTTTGTATTTGATGCAGATAATATTGTTGACAAAAACTTTATTACAGCAATGAACAAAAAATTATGTGAAGGCGAAGATGTAGTTCAAGGCTACAGGGATATTAAAAACCCAACAGATAACTGGATTACAGCAGGATATGCATTATTTTATTGGACACTTCATAGATTTTATCATTTAGCAAGATACAATGTAGGACTATCACCATTGCTTAATGGAACAGGTTTCATGGTAAGATTTGATGTAGTAAAACCACAAGGTTGGGATACCAAAACATTAACTGAGGATATAGAATTTTCATTAAAAAGAATAATTGCAGGAAAAAAATTAGGTTGGGCAACAGATGCAATTGTATATGATGAACAGCCAACTGGATTTAAACAATCATGGTCACAAAGAAGTAGATGGACAGTAGGTCATATGCAATGTATGTCAATATATACTAAAGAATTAGCCAAAGCGGTTAAAGAACATAAAACTTTAATGAACTTTGATGGACTTTTGTATATAGTTGGAAGTATACCAATGTTTATAATATCAATTGGGATACTAATTGCAAACTTTATAATGTATTTAGGCTCTGGAATAACAAACTATGAATTATTCATGAATATTATGAGACATATAGTGCCAACATTATTTTTACCAATAGGAACAGCAGTTATTGCAATGATTTTAGAC
>JAFTFU010000110.1 GCA_017458285.1 Clostridia bacterium
ATGATAACAATGAAAGGATTCATATATCGTATATTTATGACAACATCATTCATTGTTTGCCAGTACAAACCATAAATAATAGTTATGGCTATACCTCATATGCAAACTATGATTATCACTTTGCGGTACCTACATCAACTATTGATATTGCAGGAAATATTATGCATTATACTTATGATTGTAAAGGTAGGGTAAAAACTATTACATCTCCGTTGGATTCAACTTCAAACTATACAATTAAATATGCATATTGGGATACATATAATTATGGTCAATCATTAAAGACTATAAAATGGGATTATTTAGGTAAATATCTTGAATTGTTTGCAAAAACATCTCATTATGACCAATTCCAATCTGGTAATGATTTAGAAACAATAACATTCTCTGACGGTTTAGGCAGACCAATACAAGTTAAAAAAGATATGGAATTGGGAAGTTTAGGAGAGCGTTTTGTATGTTCTGGGTGGATATATTATGATGGATTAGGACGAAGGAAAACTGAATTTCATCCGACAATAGATAATTTAATTTCAAGTCAGTATATCTTACACGGTACAGGAAACCATATTCTTTATAAAACAGATAAAGAATATAGAATCAATAAGACAATATCCCAGATTCAACCAACGCAATATTCTTATGACATTTTAAACAGAAATACCCAAACTATATTTTCTGATAGCACGGTTGTAAGCAACGAATATGCTTTTGATGCGGACGAACTGACTAATAATATTCGTTTTAAAACAACGGTAATAGACCAAAATACAAACCCTACGCAAATCCTAACAGATACACGAGATTTGAAAGTACAAGTTAAAGACGCATTAAATCATGTAACTCATTTTATATACAACTCTATAGGGGAGCTAATAGAAAGTATCGACCCAGAACATCACTCTACTAAATATGCTTATGATATAGCAGGTAGATTAATTCAAAGGCAACATCCGAGCAGTGGTACTACACAATGGCAATATGACAATGCAGGTAATGTTATAAAACAAATTCAAAATAGCGGTGAATATATATCATATGTTTATGATTATAATCACTTAAAAGAAATACATTATTCTGATAAATATTGGAATGATGTATGGTACGAGTATGGTCAAAGTGGCAACGGAAACCAAACGGGAAGGTTAGTAAAACAACAAGATGCAACAGGTGTTCAGGAATTTCAATATGATAAGTTAGGTAACGTTTCTTTTAATAGACATACTTATATCCTGCCAAATAGTAATCATACCTTTACATTGGAATCGGCTTGGAGTTATGATTCTTGGGGACGTGTATTAGCAATTACATATCCGGATAAAGAACGTGTGGAGTATAGTTATGATAAGGGAGGCAATCTGAAAAGTATTCTGGGCTATAAACAAGGACAAGGAATTACTTCATATATAGATAGTATTAGATATGATTTATATGGACAACGTGTATTTGAATTTTATAATAATGGAATTACAACAAGATATGATTATAATCTCGAGAATAGACGACTTGAACGATTGACCAATTTCTCTCCTAATGGTCTTTTACAAGCCAATATCTATAGATATGACTATGTTGGAAACATTATTCAAATTACGGATAATGGGTTGCATCCAAGAGAACAGTATTTTAAATATGATGCAATCAATAGACTTATAGGTTCTGATGGTCATGTATATCACGGTACAGATTTAACTTATACTGCAAGGTATAAGTATTCAATGTCAGGTAGATTGACAGAAAAAATAATAGATAAGGGCTTGCGGTTGAATAATAAGCATGGCATTTATCCTTTAATATATGATAATGTATATAATTATAATGAAAATAATAACCCTTATGCCGTAAGAAATATTACAAACCAATACACAGGAAGAAATATTGTCTTTGACTGGGATGCGAAAGGAAACTTATTACATTATTTTGATGATGCAGTTGGAATAGGCAGATTTATGTGTTGGACAGAAGATAATAGATTGCAGGCATTCAAAGAAATAAATAATGTATTTCAAACAGAAACAGATATTAAAGAAGCATTAGAACACGGACTATTAACTCATGATGATATAAGTAGCAGGTCTGCATATTATAATTATGATGCTAATGGAGAAAGAAATCTAAAACTAACATCACCTGAGTTGAGTGTATTACAGAACTCTAATACCTCATCAATGACAACTTTATTACACCCTACTCTATATGCGAGTGCATTAGTAACTTTGACAGAACGTAACTATACAAAACATTATTTTGAAGAAGGCAGACGTATTTGTTCAAAGATAGGAGGAGGATTCGCTAATACACAATGGAATCAAGTTTCTTCACAGGTAACTCCGATAACTGATAGTAATTATTTTCAGTTAATAAATAATCAAATTATAGGTATTCATGAAACATTTGATATTTGTATGCATTCTGAAGTTGAAATTATTCCTGAAGTAGATTTATTCCAGATGCTTGCCAATGAAAAATTGAGAAATGACCCTGAAATTACATTCTACTATCATTCTGACCATTTAGGCAGTGCTGCATACTTAACAAATCAAGGAGGATTAGTTACTCAGATACTTAATTATTTGCCTTATGGTGAAGATTGGGTAAATGTTCAAAACTATAATGAAATGCCACAAAATATATTAGGAACTTATTCTTTTAACGGAAAAGAGAAAGACTATGAAAGTGGCTTTCATTACTATGGTTCAAGGTATTATTCCTCGGAAATCTCTATGTGGCTTTCAACAGACCCAATGGCAGATAAATACCCAAATACATCTCTTTATGCATATTGTAGTAATAATCCTATTATTTTAGTTGATCCTGATGGAATGGATTGGTTTAGAAGTGATGAAACGGGATGTGTACTATGGTCTAATAAGAATGATAAAAAAATTGAACATGATGGAGAATTCTATAGAAATATAGGAACATCATATAAGGAATACAAAGATGGTATTATTTTTCAATATGGAAATTCTCGTACAGAAGCCTCTATAACAGAAGTAAATGATGAGGATAGAAAATTTTATTTTGATGGAGGACAATTTATTCCATCCACATTTTATACAGATGATGGTACAAAAGTCAATATTTCTTTCTTGTATAATAGTCCAACCGGAGGAAATGGGGATAAGCCATTAAGTACAGAAATGGTATCTGCTCTGATTAGTGCTGTTAATGATGTAAATTCTGGTAAAAATAATAAAATAACTATGTTGGATGTATCTACAACGACAACAGGTAAGCATTCAAAAAATAGTTCTCATTATACACAAAATGGAGCCAGAGCCGTAGATATAGATATTATAAATAATATACCTCTACGAAATAAAAACTCTCATAAACTTGCAAACCGTTTACAAAATGCATTTGATAGACTCAATGTAATAAATTATGGACCGGAACATAATTGGTTACAAGGACATGATAATCATATTCATGCAAATATAAAAAATAGATAAAATGCTTTGTTGGAATAATTACTTAAATATAGGCATGATATTATTTTTATTGTACATTCCTGTACAAGTAAAAGCTCAAGTAAATACAAAAAAGCAAATCTTGTATGACAATTCTATTTATTTAATTGAATATCTTGATAATAGTGTGGAGGATGCAGAAATGGAACAATATGACATTATGATTATTGATAAAATATCTATGGATACATCTGTCATTTGTCATAACATACCATACATAGATAGTAATGCAGTAATGAAAATCAATCATAACTTATTGTATATAACTCACAATTGTTTTGTCCGATATGATATAGAACATAAAGAATATGACACCATACTAAATTCTTCAGATCATTGGAATATAAATTCTTTCATGGCTACATCTAATAATATTTATTTAGTTGCATTAGTCAATTATATAGAGGAAAATATAGCACTATATATAATCAATACTGTTTCTAAACAAATCACTCATAAGATATGTATCTTGGAAAAAAATATAGGCTTAGAGTACCTTAGAATCTCATTTGACGAAAAAGATGCTGAATTGATCAAAGTTAAAACCAATCAAAGAGAATATAACGTTTGGCTAAAAGAAGGTATATATACCACAAGTATTAATTAATCAATATAATTAAGAAATGTTATATCAACGAAAATATCACCTACTTCAATTTACATTTCATACAAATTTGACATTGTTTTCTACTTGCGTTTTTAACGGAAAAGAGAAAGACTATGAAAGTGGCTTTCATTACTATGGTTCAAGGTACTATTCCTCAGAAATTTCTATGTGGCTTTCAACAGACCCAATGGCAGATAAATATCCATCATTATCTCCTTATAACTATTGTGCAAATAATCCTATTAAATTGATAGACCCGAATGGCGAAGAAATTTGGTTAACAGATGATGAAGGAAATAAGCAAAGTTTGCTAACATTAGATTCGTTTAAAAAAGATGCACATGATCGAAGGGTGGAAATTATAAAACAGATTTATGACTCAGGAAAAGAAGGTCGTAGTCTTGTAACAGAATTGATGGCAGGAGAAATATCTATATCTATTTTGCCAAGATCTGAAGGATATAAGGAAGGAATGGTACTACCATCATTAAAGGTTTATTGGGGAGAAGGGGATGATGTGCATGGGGGTTCAGATTCCCATATTTTAGCAGAAGAATTGTTTCATTGCAAACAAATAAAAGATCATCAATGGAATTTTTATGATATGTCGAGAGAAAAATTACTTTCCCTTGAAGTAGATGCTAAAGAATTCTCTGCAAGAATTTTCCCATCTTTTAATAAATACTTTCAGACCCAAGGATATTATGTTCCGACAGAAATGAACATAATGTCTTCTGGTTATGATAAAGATTTTAAAATAAACTATTTAAATAAAGACAGGACGACTATTTTACCAAAATATAGGACTGAGCCTATGCCATTTGAAAGAAATACTAAAAACAATGGTACTTATAATCACAAAGGTGCATACTAACTATGGAAAAATTTATTGTCATATTGATTTTTTTTAGCCTTATGGCTACAAGTTTCTGTCAGACATCCATTCTCATTCAAAATAAGAGTGATGTATATGATGAAATGACATTTTTACCAGAATTGACGACAAATTCTGATACAATTTATACAGAATTCACAGATTTTGTATTAACTATCAAATTTAACTACAAATTACCTTGCGATAACCTGAAAATATCATACAATGGATATTCTATATCCCGTATGGATAGCAGTTTCCCTGCATCTTTATATAATATAGATATTTTATATAAAAAGTCCGTATCATTTAATGAAACAGATTCTATTTCTGATACGAACCTATTTAATACACACTATTTATTAGTCCCTAATAATTTCCATTTTGATGAGACTGAAACTGCTAACATTTTGATAAAGCAGGGTCTTTCCCATCTCTATATAACTATGCTTAAAGTTATAGATAAGGACTATATATATATGAAAAGAGATAAATATTATGTTGGCTATAAAGACGATATTTCTGATATTGAAGATTTTCAAATAGAAACATATATAGAGAGATGTATACAAGACGATAATAATACACCAGAATGAATACTATTTACATAGAAATATCATTTCAGAGTACTCTTTTGTGTAACAATTCTGCCAAAAATTCTATATTATTTTTTTCTTACATTTTTAACGGAAAAGAGAAAGACAATGAAAGTGGCTTCCATTATTACGGTTCAAGGTACTATAATAGCGAATTAAGTATGTGGCTTTCAACAGACCCAATGAGTAGTTTGAGGTCAAATTTAAGCGGATATAATTATTGCCAAGATAATCCAGTAATTTTGATAGACAATGATGGAAAGTTAGATGGAAAATATGTTGATGAAAAAGGAAAAACTTTAGGTTATGATGAAAATTTTGATTTTAAGATTCATGTTGTAGTTGATAAAGATTATAAGAAGGAAATTAAAAGAAATGAGAAGGCAAAGAAAACAACTAAACTAAGATCAGATAAAATAAAATTAACTACAACCTTATTTGCGTTGAATGAAATAATTGATGTTCACAATAGAACAGATAAAAATGGAGGTTCTAGAGAAGAAGCTTCTGTTGTATCTGATATAGGAATAATCCATCGTGCTGAAACTGGAACTGCTGCAAATGGGGATATTGAACCTAAAGTTATACTTCCTATCGGTGAAGATGGGAGTAAATATGAGGGTTATTACTGGACAAATATTCATTCTCATCCATTTATTGGGGGATATTATGCAAATCTACCGAGTGATGATGATTTGAATGTATTTAAGAATTTTGGATTAAATATTATTGTTGGTAAATTAGATATTTCAAATAATCAAATAGGGGCTACCTTTTATTCAAATAAAGGTAATAGACCAATATGGTCATTTACCATTAAAGAAATACAAAAAATATTATCAACACCTTGGGTAAAAATTGATAGACAGAGATGAAAATAAGAGCAATATCCTTAATTACAGCAATCTTTCTTAGTGTGAACGTATTGTCACAAATAGAGACTGTGAATATCATTGTTTTAAAAGATGGTTTGTTGACTAGATGTGAGAATGTTTATTTTGAAATAAAATATGTGAATGATGGTCTTGTTGATACAATGAATTGTACATATATTTTTGGACAAACTGATATTTTGACATCATCTTATGAAAAAATTACATCATTAAAATGCGGATTAAAGGAGCATTACTATGGTAACAATTGTACAGATTCTTTATTTCTGAATTTGGATATATTTAACTTGATTAATAATGAATATATACCTATTCATTATAGATTTTATATTCCATCAGTATTTATAGATAAAAAACATAATTCATACACAATTATAAGAATTCTATCTAAAAAGAAAGGAAACTATGAAATACGATATACAACATCATTCTATGCCGATCGGTTAACACATGGAGAAAAGCAATATATAAATTATACTGGACAATGTGGTCCAAAAATTTCTGCAAAAGATTGCATTAACAATGGCTTTTAATAGATATAATGAACGTATGGTTTCAAATAGATTTTCCCAAGAACTATTTATTATGATTTTAGCAACGATGTTGCAAAAGTACAGAATGATACTATATATGGAACAAATTTTTTCCCGAATAAAGCATACGATATTTCAAAATTGTATACATCAAAAAATGTATTACAAATATATGATTCTATAGATAAAATAGTTAGGGAGAAAATTAGTAAATAGAATCATAACACTGGCAATCTCCTAATTGCCTTGAGTTTTGTGGAGTTTAAAATATCAGCATATTCTTTTGTACTGCTAATATCTGAATGACACATTAAACGATGAGAACTCTAAAGAATTCACTAAAGTCAAGAAATAATTTCCTCATCTCTCATTTTAATTTTTTTAAATAATGCGTTGCATTTTTTTTGAAATAGTCATGCTATTTTCTAAAAACTTTATATC
>JAFTFU010000111.1 GCA_017458285.1 Clostridia bacterium
TATACACTAATTGTAAGAGGAGACTTAAACGGAGATGGAAGCCTTAAACTTAACGATTTAGCAATGGCTCAAAAAATCTTTTTAGAATTATCTGAACCGGAAAATTTGAAAGTAAAAGCTGCAGATTTAAATAAAGATGGAGAAATTGATATAAATGATTTGTCAAAATTACAAAAGATGTTTTTAGGAATGTAAAAATGTAATAAAATATGGAGGGCAAATTTAAATGAGAAAAACAAAAAATATAATGTACATATTGATTTTCTGTTTAATATTATTTTGGGCAACAAATGTATATGCAGTTAAAAATGAAAATTTAAAAAATGCGACAAGAGCATATTTAAACGCAGAAATAACATATAGTTATGGAACTGGAGACTGTATTTTGCTTGAAAATTATGATGAAAATGGAAATAAAATATATGGATTAATAGATGCAGGCAGAAAAATTGCAAAAAAAGATGAGAACGCTAATTCATCAACAGCAGTAAAAAAATTCCTAATAGATCATGGGGTTCAGAAACTAGAGTTTTTTGCGATAACACATTCACACAGTGACCATAATGGAGATGCTTTAACTGTTTTGGACAATTTTGATGTTGATACAATTTACATGAAAGAATTTGATGTAAAATGGTCAATAGGAGGAACTCAAGCAACATATGAAAATATTATAGAAAGAGCAATTGAAAAAAACATAAAGATAGTAGGCGTAAGTTATGAATCCTTAATATCAAGTGAGATAAGCCCAAGCAGAAGCAAAGATTTTATAAAAAGTACGGAAAATGCTAAACCTGAATTATTTGAAAGTTTTTATTACAGGAGTGATACAGATACTAACGCAATATTTAAATTTGGAAGTGCTAATATTGAAATATTTAACTGGGAAATATTTGACGAAGAAGGAAATTTGTATACAATAGGTAAGACAAAAGAAAGTGTTAATAATGAAAATAACAATTCTATGGCATTTTTATTAATACAAGGAAATAAAAAGGCATTTTTTTCAGGAGATATGAATAACTTAGATGCAAATGAAGAAAACGGAAGACTTGGAGATGAAGACAGGTTGAAAGATGCGATTGGCAAAGTCGACTTCCTAAAAATTGGACATCATGGTTATAAATTTTCGAATACCGAAGATTACCTTAACGTTTTGAAGCCAAAGTATGCGCTAATTACAAACGATATTGGAGGGGCATATAAAAATACTATAGATTGGCTTGAAGAAAACAATGTAGAATATTTATATACAACTCAAGATATATATGGAGTTTCAGCAACTATCACAGAAAATGATGTTTATTTAGGATTCGAAACAACAGGTACTTATAAAAAAATTAATGGAAAATTATACTATGTTCCAGAGGGACAAGAGTATCAATATACTGATTATAAAGATGTTTTGTATGAAGTAAAATACGAAGAAAAGCAGATAGAAGTAAATAGCTTTATAAAATTGAAAGAAGAAATTGAAAAAAACAAAAATCAAACAATAGATATAGATAATAATAACAAAATATGTACTATATACAAATTAAAAGTAAACCTAAAATCAGGTGGAGACTGGACTGCGAATTCATCGATAAACATCGAAATGCAACAAAATATTAGTTTAACAACATCAAACGATATAACAATACTAAGAGGAACTGAGTTGAAGAAAAATCCAATATTTGAAGTAAATGGAGAGTTAAGTCTTGGAATTTCAAATATGAGTGGAAAAATAACAATAGATGGAAATAAACACAATGTAGAAGCTACAAGCGTATTAATAAGACTTGATGATGCAAAACTAGATATATTCAAAAACACAACATTATGCAATAATATGAATAAAAGTATTGGAAGAACATTAGGCGGCTCAACAAATGATTACACATCATTTGGTTCAGCAATTTATGCTAAAACATCTGTAATTAATATGTATGGAGGAGAAATAAAAAATAATAGTCAGGATGTAGAAGTAAATTTTACACTTCCAGAAAATATGTATAACAATTATAGATTTAGTACTTTTGGTACAGGAATTTATATGACAAATGTAAGTGTATTGAATATGTATGGCGGAAAAATAAATGATAACGAAGCTCAAAATCATTCTATTGTAAGAACAGCAGATAGTTATACAAATACTGAATTAGAAAGAACATTAGCTCAAAGATGCGACGGGGTCGGCATTTATGCTAATGCAGATTCAGAAGTTAATTTATTAGGTGGAGAGATAGTTGGAAATTCTGCAAAAAACTATGCACAAACTACACTATCAACATCAACTATAGATAATAAAGAAACAAATTTGTATGAAATAAAAGAAGGAATATATGGAGTTGGAATTTATTTAGACACTGCAAAAACAACTATTTCAAATGATTTTATTATTTCAGAAAACAAAGCAGAAGTAGATACAAAGATATTAATACAAAATGATACAGTAGTAAAAAACTCTGTAAATTCTGATATTAGAGGTACACAGTGTTATATACTTGGATCAAATGTAAAAATAGATGGTGCAATAATATCTAATTCTATAAATTCTAATAATACAGAAGAATTAAATAATGGATCAATCGGAAAAGAGAAAAAAGGAAAAATATCAACTACAAATTATGGAGGTGCGATATACATCACTTCCAATACAGTATTTGATATAGAAAAACTAACGGTTGAAAATTGTAGTTCAGGATACGGAGGAGGAATTTTCATATACGCTTCAAAAGGAACAATTTCTAATTCTAAAATATCAGGAAATGAGGCTCAGTATGGTGGCGGAATTTATATAACAGGCGAATCTTCTGATACAGTATTAAATAATATCGAAATAACAAATAATAAAACTACTGGAAGCGGAGGAGGAGTATATGCGTATGGAAATTTAAGGATTTCTGGCAAAAACACTACCATTTCAAATAATACTGCTGAAACATATGGAGGGGGCATTATGGTGAAAAATAATGCTATAATAAATGATGGAAATATATCTGAAAATAGTGCTCAAAAAAACCAAGGAGGCGGAGTAAGAGTTGATGGAATGTTAACAATAAACGGAGGAACTATAGAAAAAAATTCTACACAAGTTTCTTCAGGAGGAGGAATAAGTGTTGCCGGAACGCTAGAAATTAATGGAGGAATAATACAAAACAATACAGCAGCTACTACAGGAGGAGGAATTGATTGGTTAAAAGGAACGTTGAATTTAAATAAAGGAATTGTAAAAAATAACACAGCAGCAAAAGAAGGAAATGAAATTTATCCTATAATAGAAGAAAAATTAACATCAACCCAATATACAGTAGATGAAGAACAAAAAATATTAACAGATGTTGAACTAGAAACAACTGTAGATATATTTAAAACTAAAATAAGTGGCGTAACTAATTATACAATAAAAGATAAAAATGGAAAA
>JAFTFU010000112.1 GCA_017458285.1 Clostridia bacterium
GACGTTCTTCTTCTAAAAGCGGATCTTTGCCTAATTTAGCACCTAACTGTTTCATCGTAAAATTATTTTAGTTTATTCTTATATATTATTAATTATCTCATTTATTAAACTGCTGCACCCTATACGGAAAGTGTTTTTGTTAATATAATCTTCCCAGAAGAAATGTTGCATAAGAGCATAATATTGTAACACTTGCCCGCATTTTCTTATGCCTCCCGCAGCCTTAAACCCTACTACCCTATCAGGATTTTTCTCCAAAAAATCTTTTATTGCCAACATCATAACACAAGACGAATAAATATCGGCACCCTTTGCAACCTTACCTGTTGAAGTTTTGATAAAATCCGCTCCGCATTGCATTGCAAGTAAAGAAGCATCATAAATATTCTTATAATCTTGCAATTCAGAAGTTTCAAGTATTACCTTAAGTTTGGCATCTTTGTTTTGAGAGACTATACTTTTCATTGCCCTCAATTCAACTTCCAATTCCTTACGGTTTTCAAAGAAAAGACCGCGGTTAATAGGAACATCCACTTCATCAGCTCCGTTTTCAATGGCATAAGTTATATCACTCAGTTTACCATCAAGCGACAATTGTCCCGTAGGAAATCCACCAGATACAACAACTTTTGACACTCTTTTATCAAGGTTCAACTCATTTAAAACAGGAAGTAAATTTGAGTAAATACATACGCCTGCCACCACATTCTTCTTACCATCCACGTTATAAAGACTTTGACTTATTATTTTAATAAGTGACTCCTTATAATCACTATCATTTAATGTAGTAATATCCAGCAAAGTAAGTGATTTTTTAAGAATATCTATACTGTCAATATCCAACAACAATCCATAAATAAGCCTATCTATCTGAATTCTAAATAATTCAGGGTCAGTAAAAGCTAAATTCAAAAGTTCTTTATCAGTAAAATTACTTTTCATATTTATTATTAATGTATTGTTGGTTAAAAGTAGATTTTTCAAATTTATATTCTTCAAATATTTTTGAATCACTAAGAGTCTTAATTCTCAAATTTTTAAACCATTTTTTAGCATTCATTTTTTTTCTTGACATAAGAGCGTGGTGAATATTTCTTACAAAACGTTCTTCTTTCATTTCCATAAGTTTATTCTCAAACAAATAGTTTCTGTTTGAGATAATAAGCTCGGAAACAGGTATTTTAACAGGACAAACAGAAGAACAATTACCACATGATGTACAAGAAAAGCACAGATGTTTATAATTCTCCGTATTTTCCATAAAAGGCAAAACAACGCTTGCAAAAGGACCTGTGAAAACATTGTTATAAGGAGCATCACCTATAATATTATAAATAGGACATACTTTATTGCAAGCACCACAATTAATACAAGTTAAAGCACTTCTTATTTCTTTGTTTTCTAATACATTACTGCGTCCGTTATCTATCAAAAACAAATGAATATCAGAATTTTTGTTTATCGGTGAAGGAGTAAAAACAGATGTAATGTAAGGATAATCTATTTCATCCTTATATATTGAATACAGATGTAAAAAAATTTCAACATCATCCGGCTTAAAAAGAAAATTATTTATAGGTAAAACAAAGATTTTCAACCTCCCTGACATCACTAATTCCATATCATAGGCTGAATTGTAATTCATCAATAAACCACCTGTATTTATTATACCAAATTGAGGGGTAAAAATTATACAATCAACGGATTCTGAACTTAGTTTATAATTATTATCCTGTATAAAATCCTCTATTCCCAATTCTTTTGAAAAATACGACGAAAACAAATTTACATTACTTATCTTATTTAAAGTAAGTAAATTATCCAATTTATCTAAAAAATCATCATAGGCTATACACCAATGGATATTACCACCGTTTAAAGAAAAATTCTTATCAAAAGTTATTAAATAGTCATCTATTCTGTTTATAAATTTATAACGGATATTAAATGCCAATTGTTTTAATTTGTTTATGTTATTGAATGTACAAGAAGCATTATCATCCAATAATTCATTAATGCAAAAATTTAAAATTCTTTCTTTATTAATTTCATTACTGCAACCGGATAAAAAATCTTTATAAGCAGAATTATTCATGACAACTAAATAACATTTTTTATTTTATCTATTCTTTTCTGATGTCTGCCTCCTTCAAATTCTGAATTAAGAAAAGAATCTATTATGTCTTTAGCCTGCTCAAAAGAAATAAAACGTGCAGGCATAGCAATTATATTTGCATTATTATGTTTCTTAGCTAAAGCGGAAATATCTGCATTCCAGCATAATGCACATCTTACATTGATATATTTATTAGCAACCATACTCACCCCGTTACCACTTCCGCACATTATAAAAGCAAAAGGATATTTACCTTCATTTATAAGATGGGCAACAGGATGTATCACATCAGGATAATCAACACTATCACTACTATATGTTCCCATATCTTTTACACTAAATCCTTTTTCTTTAAGGTAATCCTTAATCTTACATTTCAAATCAAAACCGGCATGGTCAGATGCAATAGGTATTACAGAATTCATTATCATAAATTTTTATCAAACTGCAAATTTAATAAAAAAATA
>JAFTFU010000113.1 GCA_017458285.1 Clostridia bacterium
TATACACTAATTGTAAGAGGAGACTTAAACGGAGATGGAAGCCTTAAACTTAACGATTTAGCAATGGCTCAAAAAATCTTTTTAGAATTATCTGAACCGGAAAATTTGAAAGTAAAAGCTGCAGATTTAAATAAAGATGGACGAATTGATATAAATGATTTATCAAAATTACAAAAGATGTTTTTAGGAATATAAAAATGTAATATGATAAGGGGGAAAGTTATGAAAGAAAAGGAAAAACGTTTACTAGATTCAAAAAAAATACAAAATGGTTTTATATATAAAATATTATTAATTATTAATATTGCAACATTAATAATATGTACTTTTTTTGCCAATAGCAAAAGTGTATTTTCTAATTCTGAAAAACAAAATACTATACCCTCTGTAGAGGAAATATTAAGAGATTATGATAGCACAAAAGGCAAAAATCAAAATAAACATTTTTTAAAAGTAGTTGCAAATTATTATGACATAGAACAATTAAAATCTATAGTAAATGAAAATAAAGATTTTTTTGATAAAATTACCTATGATGATTTAGAAAATAATTGGGGAACATTGAAGGCATCATTAAAAAATCTAGTAACTGATGAACAAAAAGAAACCTCAAAATATAATATTTTATTAGGTTACTTAGCAATTATGCAAAAAGCAAATGAGTTAATTTATACAACAACTGAGCCAATATTAGAACCGGAAAATAGTACAAATAGATTTTTGGATGAGGCAAGAAGTGTAAAACTTAGAATGGAATATTTGACTCTTATGTATTATACAACAGAAGATACAAAGTATGCAGAAAGAGCATGGACGGAGATTGATAACGCTTGTAATTGGAATAATAAATGGCAGAGTACTGAGTTTCTTGATACTTCTGAAATGGTGTATGCCATATCAATGGGATATGATGGCTTTTATAATTATTTAACAGAAAAACAAAGAGAAAAAATTGAAACAACATTAATTAATAATGGTTTAGTTTTATATTGTAAAACGATTAACTCTCAAAATTTTAATGATAAAACAAATAATTGGAATCAAGTATGTAATGGAGGGATTGGTGTAGCCGCAATATCTTTACTAGATAAAGATTTAAAAATTTATTTAGATGATAATTATAATATAACTTTACTTGGGAATAAAGAAGTGGAATCTGGTTACATTGATGACGAATATATAAAACAAATAATTAAAAGTGAAAATTTAATACAAGAAGATGGTAAAAAATATATAACACTAAAGAATTTTTGCGGAGCAATAATTAAAAAAAACTTAGAACAATTACCTTTAGCGCTAAATGATTTTTATGCAGAAGGATCATATCCAGAGGGACCAGTATATTACTCTTATGGAATGTCTTATTTTATGTTTTATTTATCGACATTAAAAAATGCAACTGGCAGTGTATATAACTTATTAAATACTGATATCAATTTGAATAACATAGTGTTATATCCTATATATGCATCTAATAATTCTAATATAAAATTTAATTATGCAGATTCTGCTTCAAAAACAAATACATCTGCAAATATTACTTGGATTGCTAATGAATGTGCAAAAATCGCAAACAATAATGATGCAGACAGTACCAAAGCATTGTACTGTTGGAAAAAGAAATTTGAAACATCAGGGTTTAATTATTATTCATTGATTTGGTATGAACCACAATATGATGTTTCAGAAAATGAAATTGATTATGAAGCAATTTTAAATAGATACATTTATCACAATAAAGAAATAGATATAGAAAGCATTGGAAATGCAGTCTTTAGAACAAACTATAATGATAAAAATTCTATTTATGTTGGATTAAAAGGTCAAAGTAATGCTGATAAACATTCACATTTGGATTTAGGTAGTTTTGTGTTTGATGCACTTGGAAGAAGATGGATCGAAGATTTTGGAGCACAATCTTACACTACTAATTATTTTAGCCTTACATATTGGAGATGGCAGTATTATAGAGCAAGAGCAGAAGGACATAGCACAATAGTAATAAATCCAAAAGTAGAAAATACAAAATCATATATATCTGATGGAATAGCTTATAATTTTGTTGAAGCTGATCAATATATATACGGTAAAGCAGTATTTACTAAATTTGAATCTCAAGACAATGCTAGCATTGCTGTAGTAGATTTAGCAGACGCATATAATAAAAATAGTAACAACCAAAAAACCAGTTCTACAAATAAAAATACGGTTTATAGAGGTATAAAATTACTAGAATCAAAAAAATATATGATTTTACAAGATGAAGTTTATTTAGAAAAAGAGAGTGATTATTATTCATTTTTTAATGTAAGTAGTGATATAAAATCAATTGATATATATAATACAGAAGAAGATTATGAAGCAAATAAATCATCAGAAAATGGGAATATAGTAGTATTAACAGATTCAAGTAATCAAAAATTGAAACTAAAATTAATCTGTACAAATGAAAATGCAAAATTTGAAAAAATGAAAAAAGTTGCATTAAATTCATTCTTAAATGAGGCAAACAATAAATTCGATTATACTGCTAATTATGGACAAACATTTAATGAAAAAGACAAATTAGTTATTCATGTAGAAAACGCTAAAGATTTAACTATGAGTATAGCCTTCATACCATTGTATAATGGAAAAGTTACGTTTGATTTTTCCGAAAAAAACATTACTAGTTTGAATAATTGGTATATTCCGCAAAAACCTACTATTACCGCAATAACAGAAAATGGAGATGGTATAAATAATTCAAATAAAACATTTAAAAAGGTACAAGTCAAGTTAACCGCTAATAAAGAAAATGAAACCTTAAAATATAGTTTGGATGGTGGAGCAACTTGGGAAAAATATACAAATCAATTATCGTTTAGTGATGCTGGATTATATACTATATTAGCAAAATCAGAAGATAAAACGGGTACTGAAAGTAATTTAGCAGAAATATCTTTCGAAATATTAGAAGAAACTGTAACGGAAAAATTAACATCAACCCAATATACAGTAGATGAAGAACAAAAAATATTAACAGATGTTGAACTAGAAACAACTGTAGATATATTTAAAACTAAAATAAGTGGCGTAACTAATTATACAATAAAAGATAAAAATGGAAAA
>JAFTFU010000114.1 GCA_017458285.1 Clostridia bacterium
GCTTAAACTCAGGTTCAGGTTATAACTCTAGTTTTAATGGTTATTCGGGAGGAAATTCTAATACCGGCTACAAAAACAATTCGGGATATAACGGTAATTCAAATAATTCTGGATTTAATGGTAATTCAAACTCAAATAATTTTGGACGAAATGGCAATTCGAATAATAATTATTCGAATTCTTCTGGTAACAACAGTAATTCGAACCAAAATTTTAATATAGATATGAATACTATTATGAAAATGAAAAATATTATGGAATCTATGAATCAAAAAAACGACCCTAGAGCTAATTTGCTTTATTCCCTAAAGCCATATTTGCGTGATACAAAAAAGGATAAGTTAGATCAGTATGTTAATTTGCTAAATATGACTAAAATTGCTGAAGTTATGAAGAACGAAAAAAAGGAGAATAACCCTAATGCCTAAATCTCCGTATGTTCGTACACCTTTTTCTTATTATGGAAATTATCCTCCATATACACCTATTCCTAATATACCTCCTAATTTTATTCCGCCTAATGGTATGCCATTTGGTCATTCACCACGAAATAATATGAGACCTGCTTCTATGCCTCAAAGTGATATGCCTAGTAGTAACATTCCTAAACCTTCTACTCCTACAAACGTTGAAGCTGACTATATGTTTGATTTGTTTGGGTTAAAATTGTATTATGATGATATTCTTATTGTTAGTTTGTTGTTTTTTCTTTATAAACAGGGCGTTAAAGACGAGGGGCTTTTTATTGCTTTGATTTTGTTGTTGCTTTCTTAGTAAGACTTGCCCTGTACTATATGCTATGATCGAATAGAGCCATTCTCAAGAATGGCTCTACTTAAGTTTTTCTGCATTTTTATACAACAAAAATACATCTCTGCTTGACCGTTAGAGATGTATTCAAAAAAATATTTCTATCGGACACGCCACCTTTGAAGTGGTACCTGACTTCTTTATTAAATTTTAAACTATCACAATAAAATCCTTTTCATTAATACTAATATATACTTGAGAGTCATACACCTCTTGCCCTTTATCCATTTCTTTAACCAAATTTGCAATTCTAAGTTGAACTGTGTCAAGGGCTCCTGCGGCGATAATCGCTTGTTTATTTCCTTTAGCTCCTGCGTGAGCTAATCCTCTTAAAGTTCCCAAAACAACAATATTTTCTGTTGCCATTACTTCTGCACCTGAGTTTACATCTCCTAATATTACGATGCTTCCTTCGGCTTCAATTTTTTGACCTGAACGAAGTGAGCCTTTGTAAAATTTTGTTTCTGAAATATTTATGTCTCTATTAAAAGTTTTTACAATACTTGCTAATCCAAGTGACTTAGGTGTATCGAATTTTATTTCTACATCAAGATATTTTTTTATTATGTCATTTATTTGGTCAATTTCCTTATTTTTTAGTTCTTTTCCTGTAACTCTTATTGGAGTTTTTTCTTCTTGATATAGTTTTTTTAATTCTACTAATTTAAATTCTAATTCTTTGCATACCTCTTCAAATTTAGTGTTTTCTTCAACTTTTATTATACATTCATCTGTTCTTAAACTTATATTTACATTCTTCATTTAAATTTATACATCCTTTCACTTCATTAATTTCTGGTCATTTCTGTATATGGAATTGCATTTACATTTTCGTCAACATTAATAGAATTCATTCCAAAATATTCTGCCATTATTTCTCTTGCAACTTCTGCCGTATACGTTCCATGAGAACCTTTTTCTACCATAACTACAACTACAATTTCTGGTTCGTCATATGGTGCAAATCCAACAAACCATGCATTTACAACGTCTCCTCCTGCTTGTGCAGAACCTGTTTTTCCTCCAACTTCTATATTAAAGTCTTTGAACATTGAATATGCTGTTCCTCCTGTTTCGCTTGTTACTGACCTCATTCCTTCTAGTATTGCAGTTAAATATTCTTGCTTAATTTCAAAATCTGGATCTTGCTTTGGTGTTATTCCTAACTCTTCATTTACATGATCTCTAATTGCAACTTTTGAAACTTCACTTCCATCTGCATTCATTACTGATTTTACAATTGTTGGATTAACTTGTTTTCCTCCATTTAATAAAACCGAAATATATTTTGCAATCTGAAGTGGTGTAAAACTGTTGTAACTTTGACCTATTGCTGCTGATAATGTTTCTCCTCCTTGCCAAGATGCTGATGAAACTTTGCCTTTTGCTTCTTTTGATGCAACAATACCTGCAACTTCTCCTGTAAGCTCAATTCCTGTTCTTTGGCCTAATCCAAAATACCCTGCATATTGTGATAATCTGTCAATTCCCAATCTATTTCCAACTTCATAGAAGAAATAGTTACATGAATTTTTTATTGCACCTGATACATTTAAGTATCCATGCCCTCTATGTGCTGTGTTATATATCCAGCATTTTGGTTGATAGTCATTTGAATATTTATATATACCTGTATCATTTATTTTTTCATTTAATGTTATAACACCTGTTTCTAGCCCAGCAACTGATGTTACCATTTTAAATATTGAACCTGGTGCGTATGAAGATTGTATTGCTCTATTCCACAATGGTTTTCTTGAGTCATTTATATAATTATTCCAATCTTCTGTACTAATGTTTCCAACAAATTTTTGTGGTTCAAAATTTGGATAACTTGCCATTGCAAGTATTTCTCCTGTATCTACCTTCATTACTACGGCACTACCGCATTCAGTGTTTAACCTATCGGCAAATCCTCCGTTTGCAATCTTATGTATGTTTGACTCTAAAGCATTTTCTGTTATCCTTTGAAGATTTGCATCTATTGTTAATACTATACTTGAACCTGCAACTGCTTCTTTTGTTACATATTCGGCTGTAGTTGCTCCGTCAACAGTCATGTCTATTTGTTTTTCTCCGTCTTCCCCTCTTAAATATTCTTCAAATACACTTTCAATTCCTGTTTTTCCTACTATGTCATCTGCATTATATACTTCTGGATTTTGTTCATATGCTTCTTTAGTAATTTTTCCAGTATATCCTATTATGTGTGAAGCTAAGCTTCCTTGTGTATATGTCCTTACTGAATCTGTAATTATATTTATTCCTGCAAATTCATTATTTCTTTCACTTAATTCTGCAAGTGTTTCTTGTTTTATATCTTGTGCAATTTTGATTGATTTAGTATTGCTATATCCTTGAGTTGTTATTGCATATCTGATTGAAATTATTTTTCTAACTTCTGTTATGTCTTCGTTTTGTATATCATACTTATCTTTGAATTTGTAAAATGCTTCTTCCGCAGTAATGTCTGTATTAAATTTATAGGTTTGTTTCCATTTTTCTAACGCATTATCACTTATTGTAAATTCAAATGGGTTTATTTTTATTGGAAATGTATCTATATATTTTTCTTCATTTTTTTCTAATACATTTACCAAATTTAATATTGCTTGATTTAATTCATTTGCTTCGATATTTGTTTTATATAACTCAACACTGTAAGAGGTTCTTACAGTTGCAAGCACATTTCCTGACCTGTCTACAATTTCACCTCTTGTCGCTTCTAATGTAGATTCTCTTGTAAGCCTCGTGTTTGATTGTTCTCTATATTCTTCTCCGTGTACGATTTGCATGTTGAATAATTGCATGATTAGTATTAAACCTGCTATATATACTAGAAGTGTTAATAAATTAAATCTTAAGTTTATTCGTTCCTTTGTTATCCTTTTACTCAAAATTCCACCTCTTTAAAAATATCTTGTAAGGAGTTTATTTCCTTTAAACTTTTCTTCTATATCATATCCTGTAATCTGCATTAATGGGTATAAAATGATAGTTAATAGTACATTAAATATTGTTTCTATTAATAATATTTTTATAAATGCTGCAATCTCTGGATTTATTTTTAACACGAAATACATAAGCGCATATTTTATAACTTCATAAATGACTGTTGTTACTGCAACCATTGTCATTAATGTGATTCTACTATCTTTTGAGAAGTTTTTATCAAATAATGCTCCTAATACACCTGTGATTGTAAGCACTATTGATGTTATTCCTATATTTCTTCCAATTACAATATCTATTATAAAGCCAAATAATACTCCATATGCTAATCCCCACGTGTTTCCCATAAATAGGCCTATATATAATAGTAAAATTACAAATAGATTTGGCATTACTCCTGCAATATTAAACCAAGTAAAGAAGTTTGATTGTAGAAAATATATTATAAAAAAAGTTAATATTATTAGTATGTGAGTTATTAGCTTTTTCAATTTTCATCCCTTACCTTTCACTCAGTTATAACTAACACCGTTTCTAATTTTTCAAAGTCAACTTCAATTTCTACTTCAGCATAGTTATCTGTTTTGTTTTTTCCCTCAACTAATTTTGTAACTTTTCCGATGTAAATTCCTTTTGGATATATTCCTCCCATTCCTGAAGTTTCTACTCCGTCTCCTTCTGTTATTCCTGCATTTGCTGAAATGTACATTCCTTTTAATTTGTTTGTATTTTCTATTGTTCCTTTGCACACCATGTTGTCTCTTGTTGTGCTTGTTATTACACTAGTTGAGCTTGCACTGTCTACTATTGTTTGAACTTTTGCTGTATCACTTGTAACTGATACAACATATCCTACTAATCCATTTTCTGCAATTACTGTCATTTTTTCCTTTATTCCGTCTTTTGAACCTGCATTAATTATGATTGTTTTTGAGTAATTACTTATGTCTTTATTTATTACATATGCTGGAATGGTTTTGTAGTCTGGATATTTTTCCGTTAAACCTAAATAGCTTTTTAGTGTTTCGTTTTCAGCTTGTATAACTTCTAATTCTCTTAGTTTCTTTTCAAGTTCACTATTTTCATTTTTTAGTTTTTGATTTTCGTTATTCAATTGTTCTAAGTTGTTTGAGTAGTCTGAGTTTCCGGAAAATTTATTTTTTAAAAATGTTATTCCATTTTGTACCGGTGATACTAATTTTCCGACAACATTTTCTACTCCTGTTAGTTTCATACCCTCTATATTTGTGATTATAACTAAGATTATCAGAATTATTATGGTAATAAATATTCCTATTTTGCCTTTCTTTTCATTATTATTGTACATTGTTATTCTCCCATTTTTCTAATTTCTTTTTCTTCGAGAATTCATTAATACATATCTTAATTTTTCAATATTTTCTAATGTTTTTTCAGTTCCTTTTACTACACACTCAAGTGGCTCTTCTGCTACATATACAGGCATTCCTGTTTCTAAACTTAGTAGCTTGTCTAGATTTTTTATTAATGCTCCTCCACCTGTTAGCATTATTCCTTTTTCCATTATATCTGATGATAACTCTGGTGGAGTTTTTTCAAGTGTTAGTTTTACTATATCTACTATTTTCCATATTGAATCTCTCATTGCCATTTCTGCTTGTGTTGATGTAAAGTTTTCTGTTCTAGGAAGTCCTGTGTCTAAATCTCTTCCTTTTATTGTTATGCTCATTTCAGTCATAAGTGGCAATGCACAACCTATTTCTTTTTTTATTCTTTCTGTGGTTTGTTCTCCTATTGCTAAATTCATATTTTTTCTTACATATTCTATTATATCTTCGTCTAGTTCATCTCCTGCAATTCTTATTGAGTTACTTACTACAATTCCTCCTAAAGAGATTACTGCAACCTCAGTTGTTCCTCCTCCGATGTCTATTACTATGTTTCCACTAGGCTCTGCTATGTCAATTGAAGCTCCTATTGCTGCTGACATAGGTTCTTCTATTAAATATACTTCTCTTGCTCCAGCTTTTAATATAGTTTCTTCTACTGCTCTTTCTTCTACTTCTGTTATTCCTGATGGAACACCTACTACTACTCTTGGTCTTCCGATTCCATATCTTTTACATATTTTTGTTATGATTGTTTTTAGCAATAGTCCAGTTGCAGTGTAATCTGCTATTACTCCGTCTTTTAATGGTCTTATTGCTTGAATTTCTTCTGGTGTTTTTCCTATCATTTCTTTTGCTTCATATCCTGTTGCTATTACTTCTTGTGTTTTTGTGTTTATTGCTATTGCTGATGGTTCGTTTAATACAATTCCTTTTCCTTTTATTGTAACTAATATGTTTGCTGTTCCTAAGTCGATTCCTATATCTCTGAAGTTAAACAGTGCCATTAATATCATTCCTTCCATTTTGATTCTTTTTTGTATTTTAAAATTGTCTTTTTCTATCTCCTCGCTTAATTTGTTCTTTTTGTATGTTTTATTTAGCAGTCTAATTTGTATTTTGCATTTTAGCTCTATATGCAAATATGCTCATAAAGCAATTGTCCCCTATTATTATGTGGTCTAATAGCTTAATCCCTAATAATTCACACGCTTCTTCTATGTTTTTTGTAAACTGTATATCTTGTTTACTTGGCCACGGATTTCCACTTGGATGATTGTGTGCTAATATTATTTTTGGTGCTTGCATTTTGATAGTTTCAGATAAAACGTTTTTTATGTTTGTTGATACAAAATTTGCTCCTCCTACTACAACGTCTTGGATTTTTAAGATTTCGTTACTATTGTTTAATATTATTACTTTTAGTATTTCATTTTTTAAATACTGCATATCTTTTTGTATTACTTCTACTACTTCTTCAGGTTTGTTTATTCTTACTTTTTTGTAGTTAGTTGGTTTGTTCATTCTTTGCGCAAATTCACAAATTGCTTTTAGCTGTATTGCTTTTACTCTTCCAATTCCTTTTATTTGCATGAATTCTTCTAAACTTACGTCTCTTAGAAAATTTAAATTTTCTTTGTCTAAATTTTGGTTTAATTTTAGTATTCTTTTTGCTAGTTCTACTGATGTTTCGTTTTTTGTTCCGTTTTTTATTATTATTGCTAATAATTCTGCATTTGATAATGCTTTTTCTCCATATATTTCTAATTTTTCATATGGTCTTTCTGTTAAGGGTAATTCTTTTATTTTGATTGTCAATGTATCTCCTCCGTTTTCTTATTCCCCCATTCTTACGGATGTTTAATTTTCCGCACTGATATTATACATTCATTTGTGTTTTTTTTCAAGGGTTTTATATGTTATTTTGTTTAAAATTCATAATCGTTCAATTTAATAGCAAATGCTTTTTTTATGCAAACCTTGCATTCACTATTAAATTTAACCTAAAATTAATAATATTTTTGAATTTTTAATTATGGGTATCGTAGTTCAATATTACTAAATAATTTAAAATTGACTAAAAAACTTTCTTTATATCATGGCTCGTCTAGCTCTTTACTTTCAGTTGTTATTGTGTTAAAATTATTACACTTACATTAATTTAAAATGTATTTGATTATTAAAATTTTAAACAAATTTTTATTACCAAAATTTGTGTCTTTAAATATAATATAATTAGTAGTATAATATAGATACAGGAGGTTATTTATTTATGAAAATAGAAAAATTAACTGATAATAAGATACGTATTATTTTGAATATAGAAGATTTAGAAAAAAATAATGTAGATTTTAAGTCAATTTTAAGTCATTCTGCTGAGTCTCAAAACTTGCTTTTAAATATTCTTACACAAGCAGAAAAGGAAGTTGGCTTTTATACTAAAGATTCTAAGATTTTAATTGAAGCTTTTGGTTCTTCTAATGGACAATTGATTTTTACTATTACCAAATTTTCTCCTGGTACAGTTCAAACTCTTTCTCCTAAAAAGAAGCTAAATGCAAAAAGAAAGAATTTGAGTTTGACAAATAAAAATGCAATTTACTCTTTTGATAGTTTTGATGTTTTTTGTGATTTCTGTAGTAGTTTAAGCGATAGTTTTCACAAAGATATTAAGCATTTATGTTCAAATGTTTCTTTGTATTTTTATAATGATACATATTATTTGATTTTTAGGAATATTAATCCTGATTTTAAATTACTTAAGTCTTTCTATTCTTCTATCTCAGAGTTTGCTCATTTTACTTGTGCATCTGATATTTTTGAAAGAAAGCTTGTAGAGCATGGCAAAGTGATTTTTAAATCTAATGCTTTGAAAAAATGTGCTGAAATTTTTGGGTAATTTTAAACTTTAACAGGTTATCTAAACAACAAACGCCTTGTATACGAAGAGAATTTCAAAATGTATTTGTGGCGTTTGTTGTTTTTATATTAAAATAGTACCTCTTAAAAGAGATACTATTTTAATATTAGTATATATTTGTTTATTTTAGTATACGTAGTTTTGAGGATTATATGCAACTCCATTAACCCTAATTTCTAAGTGCAAGTGTGGACCTGTTGAATTTCCTGTAGAACCAACTGCTGCTATTTTTTGTCCTTGACTTACACTTTGTCCCACAGATACATAAATTGCACTACAATGTCCGTAAACTGTCTCTACGCCATTACCATGTGAAATTATAACTAAATTTCCATAAGAACCTTGATATGAAGCACAAGTTACTGTTCCGCTGGCTGCTGCCATTATAGCAGTTCCTTTAGGTGCTGCTATATCTAGTCCTTTATGAGCTCCGCTTCTAACACTACTTACTGAACCAAATCTTGATGTTAATGTTCCGGAAATTGGTCTTATTATATTTATACCAAGCGCAACTTTTTGGTTTGACATAGATTTTGCATATATACTTGATGAAGAATATCCGCTTGACTTAGTAGTAGTTGTTGTTGTTGTTTTTGTAGTTGTTTGTGTTTTTGCCACAACAACCACAGGCTTTTTCTCATATAAATCATTAACTGCTGTTTCAATTTCTGTGAAATCTTTTAATTCTGTATTATATATTTCAGTTATTGAAATCTTTTCTATATTGTTACTATCTTTTTCTTTTAATTTGTTTACAACTTCTTCTGCATTTTCGAATGTTCCAACATATATTTTTTCTTCTCCGTCTACTAATACTGAGTAATATCTATAGTACACTGTTCCAAGTTCTTTTACTTTATTAAAAATTTCTTCATCAGATGTTGTTATTCCTTTTTTTAGTAAGCATAAAGTATATTCTGGCATTTCGTCAATTTGTACAAATGCAACATTTTCGTTGTCAGAATCTCCATTTTCCATATAATCGTTTATTTTTACTTGTAATTTACTTTTATCTCCACTGTATCCTATAAATTCTCCATTTATGCTAACACTGTATATTGGCTTGTAAAATACAGCAAATAAACATATAATTATTAGAGTAGCTAACACTGTTAATACTAATATCTTTAATGATGTTCTCATTGTCATTATAAGATTTTTTAACATACATTTTCCCCCACATTATAATTTTCTTAATATTTTATACGATTTTTACTTATTTTGGCAATTATAAAATTTTGTTGTTTAATATATTTTTATTTGTTTTTTGAATGATTTTTGTTTGTTTTTCTCTATTTTGCTTACTTTTTCGTTCATTTAATTTAATTTTTTCATTATTTTTGTATATTTGACTATATGTTGTACATAATACTAGTGTGAAAATATTTTTATTTAAAGGTCTTTAAGGTTGAAAAAATATAGCAATTCATTTTTTCAATTGACTTTGTACCTTAAGAAAGGACGGGAAAATATGGCAGATTTAAATCAATCTGAGCTTCAAAATCTTAGACATTTGATTGGTGCTCATGAAACCGCATATCAAAAATTAAATACTTATTCTTCTCAAGTTGTTGACCCTCAAATCAAGCAAATGTTTACAAAATCAGCTCAAGATGCACTAAACACAAAACAAAAGTTAATGAGCTTTTTAAACAGCTAATAACTACATTTTTATTATTTTAACTTATTATTTTAGATAATTATGAATTTCGAAAGGGGATTAATATGGACGAAAAAACAATGGTAAATGATATTTTATCAAATGTTAAAGCAGATTTAGGATCATATCAAAAAGCTATTTCAGAATGTTCAAATGTTCAACTTAGACAAACATTCCAACAAATACGTAATAGCGATGAATGCTTCCAATACGAACTTTATAAAGTTGCTGAAAATAAAGGATATTATAAACCAGCAGCTAAAGCAACGGTTACTGAAATTGACTCTGTAAAAACTGATTTACAAGGATAATAGAAAACTCTTAAATGTTTTATTTTACTACATTTAAGAGTTTTTATATTTATTTTTAAGGCATCGAGGTTATTTGGAGTATTGTTGAAATTTTAGGTGTTTTTAAAGTATTTCAAGTCCCGCATATTTTGCCATTAACCTTTTATGTCCAACTTTATCAAAATTAATATCAACTTTTAAATCGTCTCCTTCAGCTTCAACAGTACTTATAATACCTTCTCCAAATTTTTTGTGATATACTTTTACTCCTGATTTATATTGTGATAAGTCTGTTTGGGCTTGTTTTTTCATTCCTAAATTATTTAAGAAGTTTTCTGCTGTCTTTTTAAATGCAAAT
Organism: Clostridia bacterium; assembly: GCA_017458285.1. Classification (GTDB taxonomy): domain Bacteria; phylum Bacillota; class Clostridia; order TANB77; family CAG-508; genus CAG-269. Next base: position 10,358 of record JAFTFU010000114.1, read on the forward strand.
CCTGTATTTATTGGCTGTGCAACATTTTTAATTGTTTCGTTATTATCAACTTTATATGTTTTTATGTTGCCACTGCCTTTGCTTCCATAACTCCAAGTATATTTTGAATCTCCAAAAGAAGATTTTTCAAATATGTTATTTGAGGTTTTTTTAGTTCCAAATACTTCTTCTGCACCATCTAATAATTCTTCTGGTATTTCACTTAAAAATCTTGATGTAGTATTGAAGCTTGTAGAACCAAATACAGTACGCTGTTTAGCACAAGTTAAAAATAGGTTTTCTTTTGCTCTTGTTATTCCTACATAACATAAACGTCTTTCTTCTTCAAGTTCTGTTGGTTCTTGAATTGATTGGTATCCTGGGAAAATTCCTTCTTCCATTCCAACTAAAAATACTACTGGAAATTCTAGTCCCTTTGCACTATGTAGTGTCATAAGCGTTACAGAATCTTGCTCATCATCACTATTGTCTAAATCGCTAGATAACGTTATTCCTTCTAAGAAGTCACTTAAAGTATTGTCTGCTGATTCTTCCTCAAATTCAATTGCTACTGTCAATAATTCTTCAAGGTTGGCTAATCTATTTTCTGCTTCTGCTGTATTTTCTAGCTCTAACGCCTTTGTATATCCTGTTTTCTTTAATGTCATTTCAATTAATTTTGATATTTCTACTGTGTCTTTTTTAGAGATTAATTCTTCCATTGTGTCTACAAATTCTCTTGAATTTAGGTATAGTCTATTTAATCCATACTTATCTGCTTCTTTTAAAACTTCATACATTGATTTGTTATTTTCTGCTGCAACTTGTGCTAAATTATCTATACTTGTTTTTCCAATTCCTCTTTTGGGTTCATTAATTATTCTGTTTAAACTTAAATTATCAGATGGATTTTGTATTAATCTTAAGTAAGCAAGCGTATCTTTTACTTCTTTTCTTTCATAGAATTTAAGACCACCTATTATCTTGTATGGAATTCTTTCTCTTCTTAGAATATCTTCTATTGCTCTTGATTGTGTGTTCATTCTATAAAGTATTGCAAAATCAGAATATTTATAATATTCTTCTCTTTTTAGATGTTCTATTTGTTCAGCTATATATGTTCCTTCATCATATTCATTATCTGCTGAATATACTTTTGGTAAATTTCCTTCTTCATTTTCTGTCCATAATTTTTTTTCATATTTTGTTTCGTTGTTCTTTATTACTGCATTTGCTGCTTTTAAGATGTTTGCTGTGCATCTGTAATTTTGCTCTAATTTGATAATTTTGGTTCCTGGAAAGTCTTTCTCAAAGTTTAATATGTTTGTGATGTCTGCTCCTCTAAAACTGTATATTCCTTGGTCATTATCTCCTACAACTGTTATGTTTCCATGCATTGATGCAAATAGTGTTATTAATGTAAATTGTGATTTATTTGTGTCTTGATATTCGTCTACTAATACATATTTGAATTTGTTTGCATAATATTGTAATACATCTGGATTTTGTTCTAATATTTTTATTGTAAAATTGATTATATCATCAAAATCTATTGCATTGTTTTCTCTTAATTTTCTTTGATATAATTCATATACTGTGGCAATTTTTCCTTTTCTAAAGTCTATTCCTGCTCTAATTGTATATGCTTCTGGTTCAAGCATTTCATTTTTAGCATTGCTTATTTCTGATAAAATTGCTTTGTCTGTAAATGTTTTGTCATCTATTTGTAATTCTTTCATACATTGTTTTATTAAGGTTTTTTGGTCACTTGTGTCAAATATTATGAATGATGAATCAAATCCTATTCTGTCTATGAATTTTCTTAAAATTCTTACACATATTGAGTGAAATGTTCCCATCCATAAATCGTTTGCTTTTTCTCCTATTAATGCGCCAACTCTTTCTTTCATTTCGTTTGCAGCTTTGTTGGTAAATGTTATCGCTAGTATATTCCATGGTTGTACATTTTTTTCTCCAATTAAATATGCAATTTTGTATGTTAATACTTTTGTTTTTCCACTTCCCGCTCCTGCTATTACTAAGCATGGTCCTTCAGTATTTATTACTGCTTCATATTGTTTATCATTTAATTCTTTTAATTTTTCTTCCATTTGTTCGTTCACATTAACCCTAAGGCTAATATGCCTCCTTCCTTATTACAACTGTTTTTATATTTTTTCACTCGTAATTATTATTTAGTTTTTTCGAACTTTAGTTTGTATTATACTATATGATTTTTAAATTTTCAAGTGTTTTAGAAAATTTTATCAATTAATAAATCTAATACTTCATTAATTTCTGCTGCACACATTCTGTATGTCGCTATACCATATCCCCATGGATCTTTTATATTTATTTCTTCTTGTCCGTTTTTGCTGTATTTTACATATTCCTTCATTGTGTAAATTTTTTCTTTTAATTTTGGATACATATTTATTGTTTCTCTTTTATGACTTTCAGTTGCACAAAGTATTAAGTCCATTTCTTCTATATTTGAATTTCTTATGTTGGTCGCCCTGTGTTCTTTTAATGATACACCATATTCTTCCATTACTTCTTTTGCTTCTTCTGTTGACCAATCTCCGTTTTCTGCATAAATTCCACATGAATATACTTCTATATCTTTTCTGTTTTTTTCTTCTAATTTCTTTTTCAATAACCAGTGTGCCATTGCACTTCTACAGATATTTCCTGTACATATGAACATTATTTTCATTTTATCCACCCTTTCTCTTATGACTTTTATATGAATACCATATTTTTAATTTTTTTTCAATACATTTACGCAACTTTTTTTGTTTTTTGAGGCTGGTATAAAATGTATTTTTTCAATTTTTAACATTTTGTCTCAGTGACGCACTTCTTTTGCCTCTCTGGTACAAAATGTATATTTTTAAATTTTAACATTTTGTCTCAGTGACGCACTTCTTTTGCCTCTCTGGTACAAAATGTATATTTTTAAATTTTAACATTTTGTCTCAGTGGCGCACTTCTTTTGCTTCTCTGGTACAAAATGTTAATTTATAATCTAGTTACTATAATTCCCAGTATGAAACCTAGTGCATTAGCAATTGTTGAGACTTTTCCGTCATACAATTTATTTGCTTCAGGAGTTAATTCACATGCCACTATATAAAGCATCGCTCCAGCTGCAAAGCTTAGACAAATTCCAATTATTTCTTCTGATATTCTTCCAATAAGAGCTCCAAAAAATGCGCCAATTCCCGTTGTTATGCCTGATAAAATAACATAATACATTATTTTTAGCGGTTTCATTCCTCCAGACTTCATTGGAACTGACATTGAAATTCCTTCTGGTATGTCATGGAAGCAAATCGCAATTGCTAAACTAAGTCCAAGCTTAAATGAAGCTTCAAGTCCAGAACCTATTGCTAATCCTTCCGGGAAATTATGTATTGCCAATCCTATGCTTATTATTATTCCAGTTTTCAACATATCATTTGCATTTTGCGAAAAACTTCCTTCCTTTTTGAATCCATTATTTCTTTTTGAAAAAAAATTCCCTTCTTTTTTGAACTCATTGTTTCTTTTTGAAGAAAAATTCATTTCTTTTTTCAACATATTGTTCCTTTTTTGTGGAAAACTGTTTTCTTTTTGAGACATCTGTGTATTTTTAATATACCTTTTATTTTGAAAAATATCATTGGCTTTAAACTTTTTATCAACTATATAATTACAATAAATCATAGTTATAATTCCTAATATTATTCCAATAACTACGTTAAGAATTAAGCTTGCTGACAATGCTTCAGGAATCAATTCAAAGCTTATTATAGCCATCATAAGTCCTGCCGCAAATGATAGAATAGTGCTTAAAAATTTGTTGGAATTCTTATTGATTATAATACCAATTATTCCTCCTAAAGTAGTACCAAATGTACCAAAAAATAATCCTAAAATTGTTGTTTTAAAAATCTCGTTCAAAATAAAAACTCCTTAAAATATACTTTATTTTAGTTTATTTTAAGAAGTTTTACTTTATTCTTTATATTTTGTTTTTCCCCAAAAAGCTTATAATCTTTTTCCATATTTTTTTAAACCATATTTCTTCTTTTATCTCTATTAACTGCATATTGTTAATTGATTCTTTATCTTTTTTCTGTGAAGTATCAACTTTTTTCTTAAATATATTATCTGGATTATATTTTTCATATAATTCTTGTTGTTGCTTATTTATTTGCTTTTGTTCTTCCTCTAATAGCTTGTTTCTTTCTTCTTTACTTACAATATAATCCCTATATATTAAAGCTAAAATTGCTTTTGTATCTTCTTTAATTGATTCATCCCATTTTTCATCATTAAAATTTATTTTTGCTTTATATTCCTTATCTGTATTTTCATTTAAAAAATCAATAAATTTCCTTGGTATTTTATCCATTATTTGCTGTTCACTATGTTTTAGTATTTCTATTACTTCTGATACTGCTTGTTTATCAATTTGTTTCATTAGTTAGTCCTCTCATCTTTTCTAAACTCTTCCTTGCTCATTTGATATGGTTGGTTGAGTTGTTTTTCTTATTGTTTGCATTGTTTCAGATATTTTTTCTGGCTGAGTTCCTTCATAAATGCCTTTTAATTTTTGTTCTCCAACAGGATTTGTTAAACCTAAAGTTTCTATAACTTTTTTCAATTCTGGATTTGTTCTAGCATTTTCTATCAATGTATTAGCAAATGCTTGGTTATTAGAAGCACTTTTATATATTTGTTGTTTAAGTGCTGTTTTATTATAATCTGACATGTTTTTATATTGATCAATTGCTTCTTTAGATGGTTCTATATACATACGATTTGGATTATTATAGTCTATATCACATAACGCATTTCCTTCAAGTGTTGTTTTCTTTGAATATACTCCAATACCTAACTCATCCCCCAATATATGACGCCAACTTCTATCTGTAGCAATTGCTTGTTTAATTATTCCCTTCGTTGAAGAAGCCAATCCATAATTTGTACATTCTGTTCTTTCATTTATACAATATGCTGTAACAAGATCCGGATTTCTACTTACTAACATCTCGTGTAATTCCGAACGTCTAGTTTCTGTATTAAGAAGCTCTTTCATGCTATTCGGACGCCCGAATGGTTTTGCTTCTTTTTCATAGATAGCTTGATCCATTATTCTACCTTGAACTTCTAAACCATGAGGATTAAATGTATCAATTCTAATAGAAGTTATTCCTATCGCTGTGTCTTTTTCTCCATACCCTCTCATAAAGTTTTCACAGACTTCACCAATTATTAAATTACCTGTATTTTCTGCAATATTGAAGCTTTCCTCTGTGTTTTCTATATGTATTCCTGTATTTTTATCTCCTAAGTCGTTTGTTTTATATTTAACAGATAAACTTCCATCTTCATTTATTCTAATTTCATTATTATTTCTTATACCATTTGTGTCAACATAACTAGATCTATTTAATAGATCTTTTGTACTTTCTTCTATTTCACCTCTTCCCATTTCTATAATTTGTTTTCCACTAGAATTTTCAATTTCATTTGCTAGTAAAGATCCGATTCTATTTACTGCTTCAGGATTTTTTCTAAATCTTTTATCAAGTCCTTTTTCTTCTAAAACTGACATTATTACATCAATATTCATATTATTTCCTCCTCATACCTTTCTTTTCTAGAATTTTAACATAAATTTTTTAATAATACAATAGTTTTTTATATTTTTCCTACTATGCACGGTAGATTTTTTAAAAATTGGCAGCAGTTAAATCAATTTGTATAATTTTATATAATTGGTTTAAAATAAGTAGTTAAAAGGAGAATTCTATGCAAAAAGCATTTTTTAGATTTTATAAAAAGGAAAAATGGATAAATAGAAATGTTGAAATTGAAGAAACTTTATATGAACAATTAAAAGATATTTCCTCTAATATATTAGATGCATCACTTAACAAGCTGATTGATGCGTGTGTTGAAAATTTTAAAATTGAAAATGATGAAATTATATTTTATAAAAAACCAATGAATGAAATAACTATAGCTCGAAGTATTAGATTAAGGGAATCTATGTGGAATAAACTAGATAATTATAAAAAAGATTATGATATTTCGCTATATAAATTAATTAATATGTCAATAAAATACACTTTAGAAGAATACAATAAAGAATAATTTTTTAAATTCAAGCAAAAAAAACACCTTAACAATAAGGTGTTAAAAGTGCTATTGCAAATAGCATAGTCTTAATATTCCTTTTTTATTTCTTTTGAAATAAATTCCATTAATATTGGTATATCATTTAATGCTGTATCGAAAATTATCTTATTATCCATATCAATATAATGATGTGCAAATCTTTCTCTCATTCTTATTATAGCTTTCCATGGAACTTCATTTTTTGTTTGATCAATATACTCATGATATTCTTTATCTAAAAGTTTGCTTAACTCACAAATTTGAAATACTGGCATTGATATTGAATTTCTAAAGATAGCGTTGCTTTCAAAGGTTTCAAAATTCTTTCCAAAAAATTTAAAAGTATCCGAAATTTCTTCACAATAATTTTCGATGTGTAATAAGATTGTAAGCTTTCTATTTAAATTAGACATTTTAGTATTCTCCTATCCATATATTTTTACTCTATCATTTAGAATTCTATTATAAAATAAAATCTTGGCTTGTTTTAAACATTCTTTATCATATTTGACATCGGTATACGTTTCTTCTGTAACGATATCAACCTGTTTTTTTAGTGCATCTTCTAATTCTTCAAAAAGATTACCCAATGTAACAAAAGTTAAAGTTGCATCTCCTTTTTTTATCATTATATCAATGTCAGATTTTTGCGTTGCTTCTCCCCTTGCATAAGATCCAAAAATATATGCTTGCTCAATCCCGTATTTTTTTAATATATCATAAATGATTTCTTTTATTTCTTCTAGTGTGTAAATTTTCTTTGTTTGTTTCATCATTACACCAACTCCTATATATTACTCTTCTTCCCCTTTAAGCTTCTCTGCTCTATCGGCAGTAATCAAATTATCAACCATTTCATCTATATCGCCATTTAAAAAGTTTTCCATTTGGAATATACTAAATCCAATTCTGTGGTCAGTTATACGACCTTGTGGATAATTGTACGTACGAATTTTTTCACTTCTGTCTCCACTTCCTACTTGACTTTTTCTAGCATTTGCAATTTGTGAATCTTGTTTTTGCTTTTCTTGTTCATATAATCTTGAACGCAATAACTTCATAGCATAATCTCTATTTTGGAATTGAGACCTTTCTGTTTGACATTCAACAACCATTCCTGTTGGAACGTGTATAAGTCTTACCGCTGACGAAGTTTTATTAATATGTTGTCCTCCAGCACCTGAAGCTCTAAAAACTTCCATTTTAATATCAGCTGGATTTATATCTATTTCTACATCTTCAACCACTGGAAGTACTGCAACTGTTGCAGTTGATGTGTGTATTCTTCCACTGCTTTCTGTATCCGGTACTCTTTGCACCCTGTGTACTCCACTTTCAAATTTAAGTCTGCTATATGCGCCTTTACCAGTTATCATGAAAGATATTTCTTTATATCCTCCAAGTTCTGTTTCGTTCTCGTTTAACACCTCTAATTTCCAGTGTTTCTTTTCTGCATACATTGAATACATTCTAAATAAAGTTCCAGCAAATAGAGCAGCTTCTTCTCCTCCAGCTCCTCCACGTATTTCGCAAATTATGTTTTTATCATCATTTGGATCTTTTGGTATTAATAATACCTTTAATTCTTCTTCTAATTGAGGTATTTTTTCTTTTGCCTCAAAATATTCAATTTCTGCAAGTTCTTTCATTTCCTTGTCTTCCATCATTTCTTTTGCGTCTTGCATTGCTTGTTTTGTTTTTTTATATTCTCTATATTTTACAACTATTTCTTCAATAGAACTGTGCTCTTTCATTAATTTTTGCCATTCTGATTGATTTGCTATTACTTCAGGGTCACTTATTAAATTTGTTAGCTCGTCATATCTTTTTTCTACATTTTCTAATTTATCAAACATTAACTTTCCTTCTTTCTTTTATTACTTTGGGTATTATACTATATTTATTTACTAATTTCAAGATTAGATGAACCTTTTAGTTATATTTTCACATTAAGTATTACAGCTAAAGCAAGACAAACCGACTTTTGCCTGTATAAAAGGAAGTGTTTATTACACTTCCTTTTATTACTTATTCATCTTTGTTATCATCATCATCGTCTTCAAAAGGTCCAAATAATTCATCAAATTTTGCTTCTAGTTCTTTTTCTAAGTCGTATGTATCATCTTGTGGTAATATAGGAGCTTTTTCGTCGACTTTATTTAGAACTTCTTTTGGATCAACATCCATTTTTACATCATCCATAAAGTCCTTTTTAGGTTCAGCATTTGCAGTTACATTTGCTGGTTCTTTTTTATCATCGTCTTCAAATAAAACATCTAATGAATCTACCTTTAAGTCATTAGTATTCTCGTTTTGATTTTCTTCAGACCATGGATTATATGGATTAAATTTTCTCCATTCTCCTCTTTCCATTTCTTCAATATTGTTATGGTCAACTTTATGTCTTAATAGTTCTTTGTTCATTGTTTGGTGTTTAAAGTAATAGAATTTCTTTGTTTTTACAGGTCTTAAACCTTTTACAAATATTATACAATCATCTACGTCCATTCTTCTTAATTCGTCTGGTGTCATAAGCGCTCTTCCCATTACTTGGTCACCAATACTTTTACCTGTTTTTTTGTTGTCTTTGTCTTTACTTATTGAAATACTGTCTCTTGTAATTGTTTTTTCTCCTAAGGCTTTTGAGAAATATTCAAGTGTTTTATATGAGTTACTTCCTAAGAATAAGTGAGTATCACAGTTTCCCATGATTGTTTCATATGATTTTTCGTATATTGCCTCTAATTGGTCTAAGTTTTGTAAAATTACACTAAATGAAATTTTTCTACTTCTACTTGTTGATATTTTTTGGTCAAAGTCTGGTATTTGTCCAATGTTTGCGAACTCATCTAGTATAAAATATACAGGAACTTTTAGTTTTCCGCCATTATCATCTGCAAAATTATATAATTGGTTTATTAATTGAGCAAAGAATATTGTTAGTAAGAAGTTATAAGCCGTATGTGTATCTGGCGAAATTACATATAATGCTGTTTTTTCGCTTCCTATTTCTTCAAAATCTATTGTATCTGTTGATGTTAATGCTGCGATTTCTTTTGAATCGAATTTTCCTAACTTTGATTGTAATGTACTTAAAATTGAGCTATATGTTTTTTCTGGTGCAATTTCTATAGATTTATAGTTCATTCTTGCTGGATGGTCATATGGTAATTGACTCATTAAATCTGATAGCAAGTTGCTTCCTCCTGATTGGTTTGCAGCTCTTACAAGCTCTGCACAGCTGGCTAAGTTTTGTTCTTCTTCTGGTCTAGTTGCTATTAAATAATATATTAAAGCTTTTAATAACATCTCTGCTGAGTCATCCCAGAATGGGTCAGCACTGCTGTTATCTGACTTTTGTCCTTTTACTATTGTATTTGCAATAACGTCTACATCTATTTCTGATGCTACGTGCATTAATGGGTTGTATCCGTCACTGTTTGCAGGTTTTACTAAGTTTAATACTTTTATTTTGTAACCATGGTCTCTTAAATATCCTGCTGTTGCATCATATAATTCTCCTTTAGGGTCTGTAAATACATATGAGCCTAACATTTGGAATGCATTAGGTATTGAGTATGATGCAGATTTACCAGAACCTGATCCGTCCTACTACTAATACGTTTACGTTTCCTCTTTTATCTACTGGTAAATAATTGTTTTCTGCTAATATTATTCCTTTATTTTTGTTTATTATTTTGTATTGTTCTCCGTTTTCACTCCAACCTGATGAACCGTTTTCTATTCCGTCATATTCGTGTTTTGGCTTATTTTTTATTAAAGCTACTACGAACATTACTAATAAAAATATTGTGAAAAATCCTAATGTTTTTAGGTATGTTAAGATTGCTCCTTCAGTAAATATTTTGGCTAATGTTTGGAATGGATTTCCTGCATTTTCCATTAACTTGTCTATAAAAAGTCCTATAACAAAGTCTCCATGCTCCAAAACCGTGGCATGAATTGAATATGCTATAGGCACAGCTAATAGTATAGCTACAAGTAGCCATACTATTAATAATACTATGAAATTTGTTTTGTTATTCTTTAATGTTCCTTCTAATTTGTAATTCATTTTATTTTCACCTTCTCTTTGGTTTATATAGTCTATTGTTAAATACTTTTGTTTCCACTTTCTTGTTGTTTACTAGGTGTTGCTTTACAAAACACTGCGCATCCCAAATTTCTAGCAGCTTCTTCGTTTTGTGGAATTACCATACCACCATACTCTTGTTCTTTTATTCTCCCTCTTTCATCAGCAGTACACGAATATATGTTAACTACCATTACGTTTCCCCCTTAATCAATTTTTATTTCAAACACGAAATAAGTTTTTCCTGGTTTTATTTTACATTTTCCTTTTACTTCATTTGTAACTTCGTCAAAATAAAGTACTGGTTTTATCTCTTCTGTAGTTTCTGGGTCGATTATTGATATAGGTCTCTTTAGATTTGGAGTATAATTAAATTCTTTGTATACTTCATCTTTTTCGGAATATAATGTTTCAAACTTAATTGGCATTGGTTTTTTTCGTATTAATACTTTGTCATCAACCAATAATCCTGTATTAACAATAACTTTTTCTTTACCAAATGATAAAATTACTAAAGAATTTCCATCTTTTAATGGATTATCTACATAGAAAGTTTTTCTGCTATTGTCTCCTCTTAACTCTTCAGTTGTTCTTAATCTTTCTACTGTATATGGTGGTCCTTGTGTTACTTCTTTATCTGTTTTGTTTACTTGATAAATTACTGTTTTTACATCTTTTGGGTCTGTTATGCTAAATTGTTTTCCTTGCCAAGACTCCATTTTTTTACACCTCACTCCTATGATTTAATCCATAGCTTGTCTTTTGTTACTACAACTAAACATAATTATACCTGATTTTCAGGCATTTGTCAACGGATAATCAAAAATTATGTAAATTGTTTAGCTTTTATGCTTTTCTTGGATTAAATTTTGATATTTTATTTAATTCTTCAAAAATATTTTGTTCTTTTTCTGTAAGTTCCTCTGGTACCATTATTTTTACTTCTGCAATTAAATTTCCTCTTGCTCCATTTCCTATTCTATACCCTTTTTCTTTAATTGTTATTTTGTCTCCTGACTGAGTTCCTTTTGGTATAATTATTTGGTTTTCTTCATCTATCGATGTAACCTTCATTTTAGTTCCTAATGCTGCTTCCCATGGTGTTAAAAGTAAGTTCGTATATATGTCATAACCGTTTAATTTAAACTTTTCGTTATTGTCTATGTTTACTTTTATAAATAGGTCTCCATTTTTTCCACCGTCTTTTCCTTTTTTTCCTTGACCTATTAATCTGATTTTTTCTCCATTCCTTATTCCTGCTGGAATATCAATTGAAAAGCTTTTCATGTTTCCATCAGTAGTTCTAAGAGAAATTTTTTTACTTTTTCCATAAAATCCATCTTCAATTGAAATGTTTATTTCTGTTTCAACATTTTCACCTTTTATTGGCTCTTTTGTTTCTTTTCTTGAAACCTCTTTTATGTTTCCAAAAAACATGTTGAAAAATTCATTAAATACATTTCCTGAACTTCTTTTTTGTCTTTCTGCTGCTTGTCTTGTTCTTGACCTGTTTGAATTCCAAGTTCTATCATATTTTCTTTTTGTACTAGGATTTGATAATATTTTATATGCTTCATTTATATCTTTTATTCTTTCTTCTGCTAATTTATCTCCAACATTTAAATCTGGATGATACTTCTTAGCAGCTGCTCTATATGCGCTTTTTATTTCATCTATTGTTACTCTACTTGTTTCTATATCTAATATCTTGTAATAATCCTTGAATTTCATTTGACATCCTCCCATAAATGGTGGCTACATTATATCAGGCTTTCAAAAAAAAATCCATAGTTTTATGGATTTTTTTTATTTTCTTATAACTAGTAAATGAAAATGTTGGAAATAAAATTGTAAAATTCTAGATTTTATGATAACATATTGCCAATAGTAAAAGTTTTCTATAAGGAGGTATTTCAATATATGGATAATAATAAATTAGATACAATTACAAACTTGTTTGAAGGTAAAGAAATAAGAAGTATTTGGAATAGTGAAAAAGAAGAATATTTTTTTAGTGTAATTGATGTAATTAGTGCATTAACTGATAGCAAAATCCCCAAAAGATATTGGTCAGATTTAAAAAGAAAGCTAATTGAAGAAGGGAGCCAACTGTACGAAAATATCGTACAGTTGAAAATGTTAGCAAATGATGGAAAAATGCGTGAAACAGATGCTCTTGATACAAAAGGAATTTTAAGATTAATCGAGTCAATTCCAAGCAAAAACGCAGAACCTTTTAAATTATGGCTTGCACAAATGGGAAAAGAAAGAATTGATGAAGTTTTTGATCCAGAACTTGCTGTTAATCGTGCTATTGATTATTATAGGAACAAACGGATATGATGACAAATGGATTAAGCAAAGATTAACTGGTGTTGTAGATAGGCATAAATTAACTGATGTATGGAAAGAAAGTGGAATAACTCAAAACTATGAATATGGAATACTTACAAACGAAATCTATCAAGAATGGTCAGGAATGAAAGCATCCCAGTATAAAGCATTTAAAGGTTTAAGAAAAGAATCTTTAAGAGATAATATGACTGATATTGAAGTTACTTTAACAGATTTAGGAGAAATTGCAACAAGAGAACTTGTGAAGATGCATAAACCTTATGGTTTGAAAGAAAACAGAGAAATAGCAAAACGTGGTGGAAGAATTGCCAAAAACACACGCGAAAATTTAGAAAAAGAATTAGGGAAATCAGTTATTAGTAAAGAAAATGCTTTAAATTATAAATATATAGATGATGATAAAAAATTAATTGAAGATAAAAATTCTAAAAAGAAGAAATAATTAGAATATTTAACGACATGCCTGTCGCACCTATATAATTAGGGTGAGTAAAAACTCACCCTTTTACTGATAAATAGTTAATTAATTTGGATTATATAATTTCTTCTGTACAATATTTATAATTATTGCAATTATGCAGGTCAAACTTTTTTATTTTGAATAGTAACTTAACGGTTAGTGGTATTAAAAATTAAGCATTTTCAATTAAAATGTCAATTAATTCTTTATAAGAAATTCCAGAAGCTTCAAATA
>JAFTFU010000115.1 GCA_017458285.1 Clostridia bacterium
CCTACCATACGGAGAAGATTGGGTAGATATACAGAACGACCAAGCAACGATATATCCACTACTTGGCACATATACATTCAACGGTAAAGAGAAAGACTATGAGTCAGGCTTCCACTACTATGGTTCACGTTACTATAGTAGTGAACTATCTATCTGGTCTTCCACCGACCCAATGGCTGACAAATACCCTTATCAAAGTAGTTATGTTTATTGTGGAAATAGTCCTATTATGATAATAGACCCAAATGGTGAAGATGAATGGGAAATTAACCAAAAGGGTGAAATACTTAATCAAAGAAAAACTAATGAACATGATAAATTTATAGTTAAAAATGATAAAAATGAAGTAATTTCAGAGAGTAAGGAATATAATTATGGAACTGTAACCCTGATGGCAAGAAATCATGAGGTGAATACATCTAAAAAAAATGATAAAGGGAATAATATTCAATATTATGTAGATATTTATAAAATAGATAATATACAAAACTCAAATGAGTTGTTTCAATTTTTGGCAACTTATGCTAATAAGGTAGAATGGTCCCAAACTTTGGTAGGTAATGATAATACATCATATAGTTTTATTGGTACATCTCATATAGAAAATTCTGAAGTTACACAATCGGTTATTTGTAAGAGAAATGGTGGCTGGAGATATACAATGAAAGAACATAGACATTCACACCCATATGGGTCAAAACCATCACAAAATGATAAGAAATTTGCAAAAGAATGGAAAGGAGTTCCTTTGAAAATTTTTTATAATGGAGAGTTACATGAATATAATGAAAATGGAACAACTTATAAAAAATTTAGATTTAGTAGTACAAGTAACGAATTATTTTCTTTAGATTAGAGTAGTTGTTGTTATGAAAAGAGTTATTATTTTTGTTGCAGGATTATTTCTAAGTATAGTATCTTATGCAGTGAGAGATATGATTGATGTTGATACTTCAGTATTTTATTTGACTTTTGAAAATTTGGGTATAGATACTAATAAAATAAACAACACAGCATTGACAGAAATATATCCAACAGACTCTTCTATTTATAAATTATTAGATGATATAATATTAGATAATCCAAATAAAGAAGATAGTTCCATATTTTATGATATGCAAATTTCTTTGTTTTCAGATACTAATGGAGTATTGTATATTCAAAAAGATACTAATGTTGTATATTATTTAGATTTGTTTTATGGTTATATTTATTACAAAAATGATTACTTTTTTGTATCATCACCAAGATATGTTGCTTACTATGAGAAATATTTCAAAAAAAGTGAAAATAAAAAATATTTTTACCCTGATTGGAATAAATTTGAGTTAGTAGATGATAGTCCAGAAAAACTTTATCACTATGTATAAATCGCAAAACGAAATGTACAAAAAATCGGTACAATTTGTCAAGATGAAAAAACGAAATGTACATTTTTTGGGACACACACAAAAGGCGTTGCAAATTTAAAGCAACGCCTTTTTAATATCATTTAAATTGTATTTAAGCGGCTTTTACAAGCATAATATCATCGTAATTCAAGCAAGGGCCTTTAACCTGCAGACGATGTGTTTTTGCACCTTCAAACGGATTGCCGATAGATTGATTCCGTCCCATCCAGTCGGCAAGTTCTACGATGGTTGATTTACTGCTTGTGAAATAAACGAACTTCGTACCTTGCAGACACTTCAACACGTCCAAATAATCCGACAATCTCCAATAGTTATCGCTTCGGTAGGTGCTGCAATCTGTTGAAAGATACGGTGGGTCAAGAATGAATACCACACACGGAGTTTTACTGAATAAGTCAAACAGTCTGCGATAATCCATAGACACAATTTCCACACCGTCAAGGTAGCCCTCCACATCATAATCGTCTTTGCGTAGCCTGTTGTAAAGCGTAGATTTGCGGAACTCATCAAAATTGTGGGCATAGTTCATCGTAAAAAGCAAATTACTTGATAACGAAATCCAATCAACATAACCGGACTTGTTCCAACGTTCAACTTCGGCTATTACCTGCGAACGCATAGGCTCATCAATACGCTGTTTATTATGTACATCTTTAATTATCGGTCTTAAAGCCTGAAACATAGCATTTGTGCGATTCACGTTAGACAGTCGCTCACAATAGTGGTCATAGTCATTATAAACGACACGGCAATCAGGACGTGCTTGCTTTATAGTGTGGCTTATGAGCCCGCTTCCTCCGAATAAATCAACAAAGACAGTACCTTGTTCCTGTTGTTTTGCCATTTCTTCCAACTGCTTTATAAAGCGGCGTTTCTGCCCCTGAAACGGCAAAGGGGCGTTAATAAATTTCTTCATCGTTTAAGATTTTTGTAGTTAGACATTGAGTTCAAAACGAACGCCCTCTTCTCCATTAAGCAGACAACGAGTGTGTTCAATATTATTTTCATAAATATGTACATTGCCCAAAAATAGCGTAATGCTGTGCAACGGCAGGTCTATCTGCCTGCTTATAAGATATAGGTGATAGATGTCGGACGGAAGTCCGAGAGAAGCATCACTTGAACGCTGATAAGCC
>JAFTFU010000116.1 GCA_017458285.1 Clostridia bacterium
AATTTAGTCTTGGACAATTTAAAAATTCCACTTTAAATTTTAAATTTAGGTACTTTTTGATTTTTACATAATTTTACTATTTTCTTCAAAACTGGCATTTAGTCTTGGATTTGGAACTGGAATTTACTTTTGGAATTAAGCTTTTATATAAAATTTTTTTATCTGCAAATTATTTTGCCACAAAAAAACAGGCTCTAGCCTGTTTTCTGATTAGTTCTATACTAAATTTTTTGAAGTTCGAAATTGCTTCAACTTTTTATTATTTGTTGATAGCAAATTAAAAATTTTGGTTATTATTTAACTTCTTCTTCTTCCTAATATTCTTAAAATTCTTAAGAATAAATTGATAAAGTCTAAATACAATTCCATTGCTCCATATACATATAATTTTTCTTCATCACTGTCTACTTCCATTTGCAAACGTTTGATTTTGTTCATGTCATATGCAGTGTATCCGCAGAATATAAGTATTATTGCCCAATCTAACGCTATATCAATTAATTCACTTCCTATAAATAGGTTTATAATTGATACTATTAATCCGACTATTAATGCAACTAATAAAATTGTTCCGAATTTTGTTATATCTTTATTGGTTTTGTATCCATAAAATGCTAATCCTCCAAATAATATTGAAGTTGCAAAAAATGCTAATGAAATTGTTGACATGTCATATATTGCAAATATTACGCCAAAGGTTGCTCCATTTATAAATGCATATGCAAAAAATAGTATCGTTACTACTGTTGGTGATAACTTTTTGAATAAAAACGAAAATATAAGTACTACTGCAAGTTCTACAATTGCTAAAACTCCATATGGTATTTGCATATATATTCCTGATTTGTATGTGTAAAATGCTGCAAATGCTGTGGCAAGCAGTCCTAAAAACATCCTATAAAATGTTTTTATTATAAAGTGGTTTTGGTTTTTTACTTCATAAATAACATCGCTGTTAAATTCTTCCATGTTTTTCTCCTTTCGTTTTGCCATTTTGTGGCTGTTTTATTTAAATATTTTTTCCTATCATATCATAATTATTCTAACTTTTCAATAAGATTATTTACTTTTTTAGAGGTAAAAGTTCACAAAACTATTTTGATATTTTTTCAAATTTTTCATTAAATTCTGGTTCAGCCTTTTTTAAATTTACTGGTCGTAAATCTTTATTTGTAAAACAGTGTTCAGTTTCAGCTGTAAGTACAAGCTTTCCTGTTTCTTTTTCAGTAACTTCATAACCCATTGTTAATCTTACTCCATTGTATTTTTTTTCGAAAAGTTTAATTATAATTGTGTCTCCAAATGTTACATGATATTTGTACTTGCAATTTACTCCTAATACTGGTATTGTTATTCCTTTTTCTTCTAATAAACTAAACGGCATGTTTAAATGTTCTAACCACGCACATCTTGCCTCTTCTAAAAATCTTATATAATTTGAATGATGTACAACTCCCATTCTATCTGTTTCATAATAATTTATTTTTCTTTCAAATTCAAATTCCATACTTTATTGCTTGCTACCCTCCATTCGTTTTTTCTTTTTTAATAGTTGTATTATACTAAATTTCTTTTTATTTTTCTAGTATTTATACAAAAAATTAAAAACTCATATAAACATTTTGGGCTCATTTTCTTAAAATAAGACTTCAAAAAATTACTATGCTTAATTTGTGATGTGATGTTTTTCATCATTTTTTCAGATATTACTTGCTATTTTCAAAATTTATTATATAATCAAAATGATAAAAATTTAAAGGAGAGTGATTTAAAAATGTCAACACCACATAATGAAGCAAATAATGGTGATTTTGCCAAAACAGTAATAATGCCCGGCGACCCACTAAGGGCTAAATACATAGCAGAAAATTTTTTAGAAGATTATAAACTTATTAATTCGGTAAGAGGAATGTATGCATATACTGGTAAATATAAAGGAAAAGAAATTTCAGTAATGGCTCATGGAATGGGAATGCCAAGTATTGGAATTTATGCATATGAATTGTATAAGTTTTATGGTGTGGAAAATATTATTAGAATTGGTTCATGCGGAGCGTATTTACCAGACTTAAAATTATTTGACATTATTTTAACCGAAAATGTTTATTCAGAATCAAATTTCGCATTAACTTTTAATAATGATGATTGTCATATTATAAGTTCAAATAATGATTTAAATAATTTAATTAGTGAAACTGCAAATGAAAATAATATAAATATTTTTGTTGGTAATACTGCATGTCTTGATTGTTTTGATGTTTATATGCCTAATTTACAAGGATTTTTAGATAGAATTCCTAAGGATTTTAATCCAATAGGGGCTGAAATGGAGGCTTTTGCTTTATTTTATATTGCTAAATTTTTGAATAAAAAAGCTAGTTGCCTTATGAGTGTTGTAGATTCAAAATTTATTACTGATGTTGCTACAGCTGAAGAAAGACAAACTGGATTAAATAATATGATAAAATTAGCCTTAGATAGTGCAATTAAGATTTAAATGTGTTATAATATAATTTGAGGTATTTAAAATGAAACAAAAGATTGAATTTATTAAAGAAAATGATGAATTTAAAAGCATCATTAAAGAAATTATTGAGAACGAAAAAGTTCAAGAAATGCATAATTATAGACAGCATTACACAACATCATGTTATGAACATTGCTACAATGCAGCCGCATATTGTTATTTAATTTGTAAGAAATTAAACTTAGATTATAAATCTTGTACTAGAGCTGCAATGCTTCATGATTTCTTTTTATATGATTGGAGAGAAAAAACAGATAGACATGGACTTCATGCCTTTACTCATGGTAAATGTGCATGTAAAAATGCAAGTGAAATTTTTGATTTAAATGATATTGAAAAGGATTGTATTACAAATCACATGTGGCCTGTTACAATTAAACTTCCAAAATATAAAGAAACTTACATATTAACTTTAGTTGATAAACATTGTGCTATGCAGGAGTTTTTTGATTATTATATACATGCTCTAAAAAATAAACGTGTGTTTAGATACGCATATGTTTTTATAGGTTTGTTAATATTAAAGAATCATAAATAGTAAAAAGAAGTTTTTAGGATATTCTTTATTCCTAATAAACTTCTTTTTTATTTACTTATATAATCTATAAATCATATTACTTTCTTGCTTTTCCTTCTAAAATATCAAGATTATCTAAAGCCTTTCCTGTACCAAGTGCTACACATGAAACTGTATCTTGTGCTATCATAACATTAATTCCTGTTTTTTCTTGAAGAAGTTTGTCTAATCCATCAACTAAACATCCTCCACCTGTCATATAAATACCTCTATCACTTATATCTGCTGCAAGTTCAGGCGGTGTTTTTTCTAATACACTATGAACAGCATCAACAATCATCATTGCGGGTTCAATTAGTGCCTCTAGCATTTCACTTGAATGAACTGTTACAGTTTTTGGTAATCCTGTAACTAAATCTCTTCCTCTAACATCCATTTCAACATCTTGTATTTTTGGATATACACAACCTATATTTACTTTTAAGTCTTCCGCAGTTCTTTCTCCGATTGCTATGTTGTATTTTCTTTTTATATATTTTACAACTGCTTCGTCAAGTTTATCTCCTGCTACCTTAATTGAAGTACTTACTACTGAACCTCCAAGAGAAATTACAGCAATATCTGTTGTTCCTCCACCAATATCAACAACCATATTTCCACATGGTTTAGATATATCTATTCCAGCTCCTATTGCAGCGGCAATTGGTTCTTCAATTAAATATACTTTTCTTGCTCCTGCATTTGTTGCTGCATCTATTACTGCTCTTTTTTCTACTTCTGTTACTCTTGATGGAATACATATCATAATTCGTGGTGCAAATAAGTTTTTTCCTCCTGCTTTGCTTATAAAGTATTTTAACATTTTTTCTGTTACAGTATAATCTGAAATTACTCCATCTCTTAATGGTCTAGTTGCCACTATATTTCCTGGAGTTCTACCAAGCATTCTTCTTGCTTCTCCTCCAACGGCTAATACGTCTTTTGTATCACTGTCTACCGCAACTACTGAAGGCTCTCTTAATACAATTCCCTTTCCTTTTACATACGCAATTACGGTTGCTGTTCCTAAATCTATTCCTATATCTTGCCCTAAACCAAATTTAAACATAGCTTTATCTTCCTCTCCATTTTTGTTGTTTAAACATCCCATAAAATTTGTTTTTCTTTTTTGTTACATTTTCGTTACAATTATATTACATTTCTTTTTAGTTGGCAATAACTTGTCTGAAATTTTATAAATTTCTAATAACTCTTTTGTTGCCTTTTCAATTAGTTTTTCGTCATTTATATGTAAATACGCTAGTACTTCTCCTTTTTGCACTGTTTCATACATTTTTTTATTAAGCACAATTCCAACACTAAAATCAATACTGTCTTCTTTTTTCATTCGTCCTGCACCTAAACTACAAGCAAGTTTTCCGATACTTTCTGCATCTATTTCTTCTATTATTCCAGATTTTTCTGAATACACTGGAATAATGTATTTTGCTTTTTCGAATTTTTCAATATCTTCTATATATGAAATATCTCCACCTTGATTTGAAATCATTTCTACAAATTTATTATATGCTTTTCCATTTTTTATATTCTCTAACATCATATTTTTATTTTTTTCTAAATTATTTCCAAATCCAGCAAGTTTAATCATGTAACTTCCACATTCTAAAACTACATCTTTTAAATCTTCATCCATATTTCCTTTTAATGCTTCAATCGCTTCAATCATTTCTAGTGAATTTCCTACACTGTGACCTAATGGCTCATTCATATCTGTTATTACGCAAATTGTTTCAATTCCTGCTTTTTTTCCAATTTTAATCATTGTGTCTGAAAGCTTTTCTGCTTCTTCTAGATTTTTCATGAATGCCCCTTTTCCAACTGTGATATCTAAAACAAGTTTGTTTGCTCCACTTGCGATTTTCTTACTCATAATACTTGATGCTATTAATGGAATACTTTCAACACATGATATTGTGTCTCTTAATGCATAAATTTTTTTGTCTGCAGGTGCTAAATTCATTGTTTGAGTAATCATGCTAATTCCGATATTTTGTACATTTTGAATGAATTTTTCTATATCTATTACTGTATTATACCCTGGAATAGATTCTAGTTTATCAGCTGTTCCTCCTGTATGACCTAATCCCCTTCCTGACATTTTTGCAACCGGAATTCCTAATGATGCAATTATTGGAAGTAGTACCAAAGATACCTTATCTCCAACTCCTCCTGTACTGTGTTTATCTACTACATTTTTTCCAAATTTTGAAAGGTCTAATATGTCACCAGATTTTGCCATTGCAATTGTTAGATTTGCTATTTCCTCACTATCCATTCCATTTATATAAATTGCCATAACTAAAGCCGCTGCTTGATAGTCAGGTATTTTTCCGTTTGTGTATTCATTTATGAAAAATTCTATTTCTTTTTTTGATAATTGTTTTTTATCTCTTTTATTTGCTATAATTTCTAATATATTCATTTGTTCAACCATTCCTTTTTTTAATATTTTTTGCCAGAGATGCACTTTTTCTGATCTCTTAGATATAATGTGTATTTTTTATTTTAACATTTTCTACCAGAGACGCACTTTTTCTGCTCTCTGAGACAAAATGTGTGTTTTTTAAATTTAACTTTCTGTCTCAGTAACGCAACTTTTCTGCCTTCTTAGACAAAATGTTGTTTTTTTATTTTGACATTTTCTACCAGAGACGCAACTTTTCTGCTCTCTGAGACAAAATGTTGATTTTTATTTTATACAAATTTCTTTGTAAAGGTCTTTCTGTGTATTGAGCAGATTCCGTGCTCTTTTATGGCTTGTATATGTTTTGCAGTTCCATAACCTTTATGCCCATCAAAACCATATTCAGGATATACTTTAGCCCACTCTCTCATAATTCTATCTCTTGTTACTTTAGCAATTATAGAAGCTGCTGAAATTGAATATGCCTTTGCATCTCCCTTTATGATAGATTCATACGGAATACCAAGTGTATTTATGTGTTCTAATGCATCTACTAAAATTAAATCTGGCTTTACTGTTAATTCTTGAAGAGAACTTGTTAGACCTTTTTTAGTTGCATTTAAGATGTTTATATCATCTATCTCATCTTGACCAACTATTCCTACACCATAACTTATGGCTTCATTAATAATTTTGTCATAAAGTTCCTCTCTTTTTTTTTCTGATATTTTTTTAGAATCGTTAATTCCTTCAATCATTGAATTTTCTGGCATTACAACACTTGCAACTACAACTGGTCCTGCTAAAGGTCCTCTTCCTGCTTCATCTATTCCACAAATGTACTTAAATCCTTTTTTATGTAAGTCGTTTTCTATTTGTTTTAATTTTGTTAGTCTTTCTAATTCATTTTCTTTCACAATATTTCCAGCTTTCTTTACTACATTTTTTTGTTTTAACGTTTTGTTTAAGTAGACGCACTTTTTCTGCTCTCTTGAGACAAAATGTTTTTTTAATTTTCAATCTTATTTATATCAGATAATTTATAATAGGTATTTCCGTCATCTGCTTTATAACCTCTAGTATAAACAACTTCAACATCAGAAATATCATATTTTACAAGATAATATTCGTCATCCTGAGGCTCAATATTTACACCCATTTGAGATAAATCTTCATTATTTAAATAATAATAATTTGTAAAATCTGATATACCTGCATCAGATGCAGCACTTTTTATATTATCGTCACAATTATCTAAAGCGGTTCCTTTGTACTCCGCTGTTTTAATTTCTTGAATTTTAGCCAAGTCCTCTTCCTTTGAACTGTCTAAGTTTGCTGTTTTAAATGTCACTTCCTCGCAAAATGTTTTGGCTTTAGCCTGTATTAAAAGTAGATTTGTTTTTAAATCTTCTAAGTTTGCTCTTTTTATCGTTTCCTTACTTATATTTATTGTAACTGAAGCTAAAATTATTAATATTAAAATTACTATTACAAGTGCAGTTAAAGTTATACCTTTATTATTTTTCATCGTTAAAAATTCCTTTCTAAATTCCTTATATTTCTGTATTTTGATGTTTGTATTTTGTTGTTTGGATTTAATCTTATATGTTTTCTGTTCTATAAATTATAGTATTACTCGTATTTTATCTAAATAATTTTATCTAAATTATCTTACTTGCTTTTTTATTTTTCTTTCATTCTAATAATGTTACTTACTAAACACGTATGTAAAATTATAACAATCATCATTGATGAAGAGTTGAAAAATACGTATCCTGAGCAGAGTGATAATACATATGCAAAACCACTTCCTAAAAATAGCATTATCGTTTCTACATCTAACCTTCTAAAATATTTAATAATATTTTTTAATGAATAGAACATAATTGCAATAAATGGTCCTATATATAGTAAAAATCCTAATATTCCGAAATTCAAAATAAAAGATACTAATTCCATTTCTAAAACTAATTCTCTAAAATTATTTTCATAACCATTTCCAAACAATATTAACGGCAAGCTTTTTTGTTCTTTTACCAAAAAAATATTATAAACTAATTGATGTAATCTTTGATTGTTACTTGAAAATTGTTTTTCGTTTGCAATGTTATATAATTCTATAAATGCTTTCTTTTCTGGTTCACTCAAATATCCATTTGGAAGATTGTCTTGCTCTATTGCTTCTTTAATTCTTATTACATCTCCTGTTAAATGTGCAATTTCTTCATTTGTTTCATCATAGCTTTTCATGCTCTCTTGTTTTATATGACGTCTTCTAGCAAGAGTATTTGAACCCAAAACTAAAATTGAAATTGCCAAAATCGTAATTAAGAAAAGAAATGCAACTATAAATTTTTTATTAATTTTCTTTTTATGTATAAGATTATACATAAATTCAATAAACACATATAATGCAACAACTAGTATAAAACCATACAATCCTACTCTTGTTCCAATTTGCGTTGTAAGGTAAATTCCTATTAATGGCAAAGTTACTATTATTGCTTTTTTCTTTTTTAATAGTGGCAATAATATAAAAAGCGATAGAATTAATATAGCGCTTAAACTATTTCCGGATTCAAACCAACCTTTATAACCTATTCCTTCAATATACGTTGTTGACGATGTTCCTGTTGCAATTGCAAACCATATTGAAGTTATATAAATAGTACTTGATATTATTATGCCTTTCTTTAATTCAATATTATTGTTTTTAAACATATACATGTATAAAAATAAATTTAATATCATAAAGGTATAATTAATTATGTATTGTGCTTCGTGTACTACACCTCCATATGATGAGCCATTATGTATTTTGCTAAATAAATATATGTGCACCAGGGCGTATATACCATATATAACACCCACACCAAATATTTTCCATCTGTTTTTATCTTTTATAAAAATATAAATTATTACTATTATTGGTATAATAGGTCTTACAAAAGTTGATGGAGATATATTAGTATTAAATGTATTTCTGAATATGAAACTCGTCATATCAAGTATTGGGCATAAAATTATTAGAATATATAATAATTTTTCTACTTTAAATTTTTTCATTTTTTATTATCAATTCCTCTCAAAGTCAAAATCAGATTGGAAAAGAATTATTTATTAAAATAAGTATTACTTTTTCTTTGAATTTCTTGTGTTAGTTTATGTTTAAAAATCTAAATAATTTACAATATATTTTATATGTAAATTTATTTACTGTTTTTAAATATTTGTTTTTTAATCCTTTTTCCGTTTTTAAGTATTTATTATTTTTCCAATTCGGAAAATTTTTATATAAATTTTCGATTGTTCTATTTTCTAATTCTTTTCTTATTTCTTTATTTTCAATTTTTACAATTCTAAGTAGTGAACTACATAGAAGATATCTTGCATATGTATATTCAAGCTCAGTTTTATATTCTTGATATATTTCGTGTTCTTTATAGAAATGTATGACATTATCCCAAATCGTAAATATTTCTTGTACTCTCTTATTTTGAGTATTTGCAATTGAATTTTCTCTTTGTATATAATGAACCATAGGAATTTTTACAAATGAGATTTTGTTTAATTGCGGTAAAATTTTGTAAAAAAATTCTACATCTTCATATCTAAGTCCTTTTGGAAATCTAATATTCGAATTTTCGATAATTTCTTTTTTTATGATTTTATTCCATGCAACAACTCTAGCATATAAGATTGCTTGTTTTTTTGTTTGATATATTTTACCTGTATCAATTATCGATTTATTTGGATATTCCCATATAAAGTCACATTCTACCATATCACTATTTTCTAGCTTTGCTTTATTATACATTTCTTCAAACATGTTAAGTTCTACATAATCGTCAGAATCAATAAATCCAATGTATTCTCCTTTAGCATATGGAATTGCATAATTTCTTGCGTCTGATAATCCTCCGTTTGGTTTTTCTAAAAAATTTATTTTTTGAGGATATTTCTCTACATATGGTATTATCTTTTCGCGTGTGTTATCAGTTGAACCGTCATTTACTATGATTATTTCTATTTCTTGTAATGTTTGATTTAATAACGTTTCTATGCATTTTTCTATGTACTTTTCTACATTATAAGCTGGTACTATTATACTTACTTTTACCATATACTTATTCCTTTCAAAGAAGTGTTGTTTTTTATTTAAATACTTTATATTTACCTAATTTTTAAATACAGTGGTATGTTGATTTCTAAAACAATTCTTTTTATCAATTGTTTTAGATTTCTTACCTTTATGTTTTTTGTCATTTTTCTTTTTTTAATTTCTTTAATATACTCTTTTTGGTCTTCTTTTTTTAATTGATTAATTCTTAATAAAATTGAATTAGTACAAAATATTAACACATCTTGTTTATTTTTTTTAGGTATGTTATATTTTGTTATAGCATTACTTATTCTATCATAATGTTCTAATAAATCATATAGTTTTTTCTTGGTTTTTTTATAATCTGAATTTCTTGTTATGCTATTATCACTTTGAACATAGTAATATCCATATATATCTGTTGCAATAACAGTTTTTGCTTGAAGTATTATAAGTGGCACTAGTCCAAAGTCTTCATGGTATAAGCCTTTTGTAAATTTGTTTGCTTTTAATAATTCTTTTTTATATAAATATATCCATAAAATATCTATTAGTTTATCTTCAAAACACATCTTCGAAAATGCATCAGGTCCAGTTGTTACATCAAAAGTTACTCCGTTTAGTTTTGTCTCAACACTAGTTTTTACTTCAATTGCTTTAAATTTTATTAATTCTATATCTCTTTCAATGTATAGTGCTAAATTTTTTAATAAATCTTTTTGTATATAGTCATCACTATCAACAAACATTATGTAATCCCCTGTTGCATTTTCTACTCCTATATTTCTTGTATCTGCAATTCCTGTGTTTTCTTCTTTTTTTATGTATTTTATTTTACTTTGGAATTTACTTATTTTTTCTTCTGTTTTGTCTGTTGACCCGTCATTTATGACTATTACTTCTAAATTTTCGTATTTTTGCTCAAAAATTGAATTTAGACACTTTTCTATGTATTTTTCAGAATTGTATACCGGAATTATTACACTTATTTTTTTCATTTAATATATATCCTTTTTATTTTAACATTTTTTATCAGTGACGCACTTTTTTTGCTTTCTGAGACAAAATGTTGATTTTGTTATTTTAACATTTTGTGCCAGACGCACTTTTCTTTGCCTTCTTAGACAAAATGTTGTTTTTTTATTTTAACATTTTCTACCAGAGACGCACTTTTTGTGCTCTCTTAGACAAAATGTTGTTTTTTTATTTTAACATTTTCTACCAGAGACGCACTTTTTGTGCTCTCTTAGACAAAATGTTGTTTTTTAAATTTCGTTAGTTTCTCTTACTCCGTTGTATTCATTAACTAAGTACAATGGTCTATGTTTTGTTTCAACAAATATTCTTCCTAAATACTCTCCAATAATTCCAAATAGAATAATTTGTATACCAGAAAAGAATAAAATAAGCAGAATAATAGCTTGAAATGCTTGTACTGCAACTTTTAACACAATACATTTTATTATTACATATATTGTGTAAATAAAAAGTAAGAAAAATGTTGGGACGCCAATATATGTTGCAAGTCTAAGAGGTGATGTAGTAAATGATGTAATTCCGTCTATTGCTAAATCTACAAGTTTTAAATAATTCCATTTTGTTTTTCCTGCAACTCTTGGATCTCTATCATATAATACTTCTTTTTTCTTATATCCAATCCAGCTGAACATTGATTTTGTGCATCTTTGAGACTCTCTTAATTTTCTTAATGCATTGATACATCTTCTGTCTAATAGTCTAAAATCTCCTGTATCTCTTTGAATTTCCATACCTGCTAATTTTTGTAAAACTTTGTAATACATTTTTGAAGTAAATTTCTTTAAAAATGTTTCACCTTTTCTACTTTTTCTCTTAGCATATACATCATCATAACCCTCTTCCCAATATTTTATTAGTTCAGGAATTAATTCAGGTGGGTCTTGTAAATCAGCGTCCATAAATATTGCAGCATCTCCTGTTGCATAATCTAAACCTGCAATCATTGCTGTTTCTTTTCCAAAGTTTCTTGCAAAATCTACATATGAAATTCTGTTGTCAATCTCTCTTTGCTTCTTTATTAACTCTACAGTCTTGTCCTTACTTCCGTCATTTACAAATAGTATTTCAAATTCATAGTTATTTACTTGCTCCATTAATTTATTTAGTCTTTCAAATAAAAATGGTAATGATTCTTCTTCATTATAGGCTGGTATTATTATTGATATTTTTTTCATACTTTTTCACTATTCCTTTCATTTGCTATAATTTTTTATTCTACGGATTAAAAGAGTTATTACGCTCAAACAACGTAGATATTATTTGCTAAAAGATATTTAATTTGAGCATAATTTAAATTCAATTTTTAACTCTTTTTATCTTTAAAAATAATAAACTTGCTTAAAATATAATTTATTATGATAACTATTACATTTGCTATTAATTTAATAATCATCTCATTCATTTTCATTTTGTTTACAAATATGAATAATATTAATTCCTCTAGCAACAATGAAAGTATTCTTGCTGCTCCAAATGAAATTATTTCTTTTACTAGAACATTTGCTTTAAAACTTTTACTTTCAAATACAAATAATTTATTTGTAAAATATGCAAATATTACGCTTACTATCCATGCAATTATATTGCTTATGTGCATGTCTATATGTAGAATTTTTACACATATTGCAAATATTACATAATTTACAACAGTTGTTAATACTCCTATTATTAAGTATTTTATTAATTCTTTATACTTGTTATATAATTCTTTAACTTTTTCCATTTATTTCATTCCTTTTACTAAAATAATTACATTGTTTAAAAATTCTAATAACAACCTTTACCAACCTTCTTTTGAAAAATTTACCTATTTATTATTTAGCTTTTTCACAAAAGGTATAAAAAAACATAAATCCTCTACACAAATTGATGCAACAGGTATTAAAACAATTATATATGCAATTATATATCTTGACTTGCCTTCCCACAAATTTTGAAATAAAAATCCGCCAATAAAAATTGTTATTAATAATAGTACTTCGTTTGATAATTTTTTTCTTTTAGTTAATAAAACTAAAATTGTTGTACCAAAAATAATCAAAATTAGTGACTTTTGATACATTTGTATTTTATCTGTTTTGCCTACTAAAGCTTCGTCTAATTGATTAGCATTTTCATTTTTTACATCTGAAAAATTAAATGTTTCATTATACCATATTGATGCATAGGTATTTTCAGCCCACATCGAAGTTGTTTTTAATACATAAAACTTAACTGTATATATAGGATTTGTTGCAAAAAATTTTAATCTGTCAGAAATTCTTTCTTTATAATATGGTTTCGCATCTATCGGATTCTCCCAACCAAAGGCAGCATTTTCATTAAACCAGCCATTTGCTCTACTTCCTTCTTCCATTCCCATACTTAAATATAATACTGTTGGAAGTTTAGCTTGCTTGTTATAATTTAATTTATTTTGAATTATACTTTTAGCAGTAAGAGCTGGTGCAAATGTAATTAATACAAAGCATAATAATAATAAAGTTTTAATTCCAACATTTTTTAAGTTTCTATTTTCTATTTTTATAATATCTAAGAAAAAATATATAATTAATGCAATTATTACTATTAAATTATTCATTCTTAGCATATATGATAAAGTCATTAATATAGCTGATATAAAAATATTATATTTTTTATTTAGAGTTACATACTTCATTGCAAAGTAAACTGCAAATAATATAAGTGGAAAGCTTAAAATATCTCCATAAATAAATGTTGAAAGTAATGGTATTGTAAAGAATGTTACCGATAATATTAATGATTTTGCTTTGTTTATTTTATAATCTTTGCCAATAAGTTTTGTTATCATAAGAATTGCAATTACCGTAATCACATTGGCAATTACATTAATATATTGTAATAATCTTACAGATGATGTATTAAATATTCGAAAAATAACGCTATAACAAAAAGATAATGTTATTTGTTGAGGGCATAATTCTAAATATTTTTCATTTTTTAGATCTTCCCATTCTCCTTTATACATTTTTTCAGCAATTGCATGAACCGTTTTTTGGTCTGCAACAGGCGTTGCATCTCTTAAGTTTATCCAGACAATTTGACCAAAAGCATACAAAAATAATAATATTATTACAACAAATATTTGAACTTTTTTAGATATTTTTATATTTTTACATTTGTTAAATATACTAATTAAACCGATAGTAACTAATGTCATTATTCCAATATTTAATATTCCATAAAATTTAATGCTTACACTTTCTGACAAGTCATTTGCTAGGTTAGCAACAAATACTATGTTTAGTAAAAATACAGCTAAACACAATATAAGTCCCACACCAAAAATTATATTTTTTACTAGTTTATCCATTATAATCTTTTGTTAGTTTTTATCTAACTTAAACTCCTTTTTATTTCAATATTATTTTAAAAAACGCATATATGCACAGTATCTTCGTCAAATATAATTTGTTCTTGCTCAAAATATTTCCAATCTTTTTTTGAAAAATCTTCTTCTATTTTTTCATTTTTTTCCACACGTTCAAACCTTCTATCTGTATAAAATTCAATAAGTTCAACTCTTGACCAGCTTGGAAAAAATGCTGTGATATTAATATCTCCTGTGCAAAGTACATTTGGATAAGTGTATGATATTGTAGCATCTTCATATGTACAAATTTTATTTACCTTAATTCCACTGTTCTTCTCATATTCATCAATTATTGAGCCAATTTGTTTTGCAATAATTTTATCATTATAATTTAATATATAATGATCTATTTCTACTTTATAAAAATATCTTAGCTGTATTACCATAAAAATTATAGAACATATAATAATTGCCTTTTTTATACCTTCTTTTAAATCAAAATTATAAAATAAATATATTAGCAATATTCCTAAAATTGACGCACCTGCATAAGTAGATCTTGCCACAAACCAGATAGATTCAGTATTTTGCAACAACTGTGGAAATATAGTCGCAAGTAAAATTCCGCAAACTATATATATTATATTAAAAATATGTTTTGCAACTAGTTTTATATTTTTTTCTTTTTTTACTGCTAAAATTACAATTAAGATTGCAACTAATATAAATGAAGCTAAATACATGTACTTAGGAAATAGCAAATATGTTTGTATTAACATATTTTTAGTTCCAGCTATTACCTTTATTATACTGTCTTTTAATATGATTTCTCCGCCTACTCTTTGGTTGACAAAAAATACTCTTGCTGTAACCAAATTTATTATAGCTGGTATTCCATAGCAAAATGCAACTATTATATTATTAATTATAAATTCTTTTATCTTTTTTGAGTGTTTGCAAGCGTATATTAAAGAAATCGCAATAAATAGCGCAACAGTTCCTTGATAACATGTAACAGCAATTAACATGAATAATATTGCCAGTAATAGTTCTTTTTTGTTTTTTTCTTCAAAATATTTAACTATTTTTTCTACTGCCATTACGCAAAATAAAATCGACGCAACTATTACTCCCTTTTCTAAGTACATAAATAGTTCTATTGAAAATATATTTAATATGCAAATTAAGCTAAGCACTATAGGAACTATGGTAGTTTTTACTTCTTTTTTTATCAAATTAGAAAGTTTATAAACGCTAAGAGTCATTGCTAAAATTGAGATTATATATGAGGCAATGTAAGTTACTTCATTGCCTATTTTTAATTTATAAACTATAAATAATAAACCTGCTGTGATAAATCTTCCGCATGAAGCAAAATGTGTAATTATTGTCATGTTTAAATTCATAAATACATTATACGTATCTGTTGCAAAATCCATTTTTACGAACATTCCAAAAAATACTAGTACAATTAGTGTTATAACATATAAGTTTTTATCTCTAACCAAATTTAAAATCTTGTTTTTCATTAAACTTTTCTCTTTTCTTTAAGTTTTATTTTAATATTTTTCTAGCAATTTTTCTTAAAACTTTCCATATTGGTGTTTTTATAAACAGTCTCCAAAATGGATTTTTCCAAAGTCTTTCTTTTAGAACAGCTAGCCTTCCTGAATATTCTCCTGAACAAATACTTCCATAAACTTTTCTTTCATATTCTTCACATAAATATTTATATTTTGCTTCTTCGTTTACTAAATAAGATACAATTAGTTCTTTTGTGATATTAATATTTTTAGATAACCCTATTCCGTTTTCTACCTTATTTATGTTAGGATTTTTACTATGTTCTTTAAATATATTTGACATATTAACTACCATTTTGCCTAATGTAAATTGTTGTAGTATTCTATTTCTACATTTATTTTTGTAAGTATCTAAATTTTCTAATATTTGGTCTATTGCATTAACATAGTTTAATATTTCTTCATCTTTATATTTAAAGTCATATATTTCTGTTTCATCTTGCAAACATGGAACTACTTTTCCAACTTCATTATTTATTAGTTCTGCTTGTCCACCAACATCGCTAGAAATTACAGGTACCCCCATGGCTAGTGATTCATATGAAGTTAATGCTAACCCTTCTTTTATTGAACAGTTTATTGTTATATCAGATATTTTGTATATCTCTTCTGTTTCTGGAATATTACCTAAAAATCTTACATATTCTGTTAAATTATGCTTTTTTACTTCATCTTGAATTCCTGTTAGTAAGTTTCCATCACCAACAATTAAGAATAAACAATCATTTCTTTTTTCTGTTACCTTTTTGATAATTTCTAATAATAAGTATGGTCTTTTTTGTTCTGTAATTCTACAAATGTAGCTGATTATTTTTCTTTTATTTTCTTTTAAATTATATTTTTCTAGTAGTTCTTTTTTATTATATTTTTCAGGGTCATATTTGCTTTCATCAACGCCAATATAAACGGTTTGAACTTCTTCAGATTTTTTTCCAAAGTGATTTATTAATACTTTTTTTGTTTTCTTATTACATACTAAAGTTTTATCAATTACACTTTCAAACATAGCTGCATTTCTAGCATATCCACCATTTTTATAATATCATTCTTCCATATGAACATAATCTAGTATTGGAATTGTTGGGTTTTTGGCTTTTAAATATGGCAATATTGAATATCCAAATGTACTATTTGTGTTAAAAATTAAATTAATTTGCTCTTTTTCCATTATATAATTTACAAAACTTAACCAGTTTTCTTGATTTAAGAATGATGTTAAATCATATACGGTTGAATACTGTTCAAATTCCTGTCTTAAATTATTTACATTTGGTTCAGTTAATATAATAACAATATTAAATTCATCTTTGTTTAGTCTTTTTACAAGTTCAAGATTGAATTTATCAGCTCCTCCTGTTACCATCCATGGGAAAATCATTAATATATTTATTTTTCCATTATTATTTTTTTCTGGAACTAAAATTTCTGATTTTTTTTCGTCTAATAATTCATACTTATAATCTTTCTTTGGATATTGTATTGCTGTGACCCTCTTTTTTACTGTTTTTGAAGTATTATTGATAATTTCTAAAGCCCTTTTTCTGTTTTGTGTTGCCCTTGCTAACTCTCCTTGTTCTTTTCTTCTATACCATTCTCCATAAAAACTCATGTGAACAGGATACCTTCCTTTAGCTATTAATTTTAGCCAGAAATTCCAGTCTTCGTTTACTGCTTTTTCTCTTAATTCATATCCATTTACTTCGAAATATGCTTCTTTTCTTATTAATGCCAAAACTACTAAGTCATTGATTTTTTTCATTTTTTCTGAATCAAACCATTTATTCCATGTATATTTCTGACCATCAAATCCAAGAGAGTCTGAATATGCCCAAGACGCATCTTTATTGGTTTCTAGTGTCCAATAGGCACATTCTAAAAATGTTGGTTCTACTAAATCATCATCATCTATAAACATAAAGTATTTTGTATTTTTTGATGCTTTACTTGCGCCATAATCTCTTGTTGCTGATAATCCTTCATTTTGTTTGTGTATTACTGTTATTCTTTCATCTAATTTTTCTATTTCTTCTAATTTTTTTAGACTTTCCTCGTCTGTTGAACCGTCATCTATTATTAGCATTTCAAAATATGGGTATGTTTGGTTTAATACACTTTTTACTGTTTGCTCAATATATTTTTTTCCGTTATAATATGGTGTTATTACTGATATTTCAGGATTATTTTTCTTGAACTTTTTTTCTTTTAACTCTTTTCCCGGTTCTAGTTCGAAGTCAAAATTTTTCATAATACTTTAGTTCCTCTCTTTTTTATTTTTTATGTCTAAATTTATAGGTTACTTCTCCTATTCTTCTTTTAATTGTTTTTCTGTCAAAAAGTATATAGTATATTAATCTTGTAAATCTGTTTTTATTATTTAAATCTACAAGATTATAGTTTAATTTTCCAATATTCTGTAAACCTGTGCTAATATTATTTCTTTCAAATAATAATTGTAATGAACATTGATTTTTACTATTTAACTCTTGTTGCATGTCATCAATCATCTTCCTATTTTTTCCAAATCCTATATCATCTTCAAATTCAACTGCTGATAAAGGCAATTTATCTATCATTCTTGCTGAATTAATATAAGCCATAATTGGTAAAGATATATAATAATCTTGATAATATAAAATATCTAAGTCATTATCAAAAATATCACACATATCGTAAACAAACTCAATTGCAGCTTTTTGCATAACATCTACAATATATTCAACAGGATAATTTTTTTCATATTTTTCAAACACTGGCTCAACATTTTCACCAGTACAGTCATATCCAATACATGAAGGTGCCAATTTTGATAATAATAATTCGTATGCATTTCCTGTTGATGTTGGTTTAGCATTAAAATATGTTTTTAGTTTATAACCTCCATTATTGGCATATTCAAGTCCTTCATCTTTATTTATATTCAAGAAATAAGTGTCTAATTTCTTACCACATAAATCAGATAAGTAGTATTCTGGTCTTCCACTATATCCAACATCGAAAACTGCTGGTCGTTCTCCAATTATGTCATTAAAATATTTTTTTAATTTGTTTCTTTTCATTGAATGTTTTTCTTCATTATAAAAATTATTAGCAACTATTTTTAAGAATTTATTAAAATCTTCTATCGTTTTGAAATTCTTATCAAATTTAATTTGTTCTTTTTCGCATAGTTTTTGTAATTTGTTCACATCAATTTCTGCTACATTTTTTAAATACTTTAACATTCCTTTTGGAGAATGGTTTGCATGATATACAATTTCAGCCATTTTGTAAAAATCTAGTTTATTTGAAATCATTACAGGAATTAATGCTTTTCTAGATACATATAAATACTCTGCCTTTGGAGCATTCTTATATATTTTTGACAAAATATTATATGCTTCCATCATTAGATATCCATCTCTCGCCATAAAAGATATCTTATCATTTACACCTGTTGTATTGTCTATTAACCATTTTGCCACTCCATAAGAATACATTCCTAATGCATAATATCCTATTAAATATGGGTCAGCATTAAAGTCACTCTCCCAATGAAATGAACGGTATGGATTATCAAAATACTTATTTGCAACAACTGCAAGCATTGTTCTTACTCCTATAAATTGCATTGCCTCTTTATTATCTTGCCAAAATGGTAAGCTTGCATTGAGCATTTTATTTAAGTTGTTAGAATTATTCATAGCTTCAGTTGTTTTTATTAAATGCACTGCATTAATTTCATTTTGTTGTGCATTTCTATAATCTGATTCGTAATTATCTCCGATATGAACCATTTCTGAAGGTTTAATATTTAAATCTTCTAAAACATGTTTATATAAGTTGCCTGTCCATTTTGCTTTTTTTACTGAACAAGATAAATATAATTTTTCAATTTGAGTATATCCATTTTTATTAAGTATTTGTAATATTGTATTTTCAGGAAGATACATATCTGATGTACATATAACTTTTTTTCCACAAGCTATTGCTAGTGTATATAGTTCATACGCTGTGTTTCTTCTTGTACAAAACTTTACTTCAAGTTCTTTTTCTTTTTCTTTTAATTGATTTAGTAATTTTATGTCCACATCATATAATTTGTTTATGGTATTATATATATCATCTAAAGTAATGTCTTCAATCTTTGAATTTCTTTTATATTGTTCGTCACGAGCTATAGCTTCAGATGTTACTCTCATTTTTGAAAAAGCTATTCCATTTTTTATATTTGTTTTTAAATATTCTCTATCTAAAATCTTAAATAAATCTATTGGTGAGTAAAATGGTCTTACAACAAGTGTATCAAAAATATCAAAACTAACATAAGATATTTTCTTGTCCATAATTTGTAATTTAATTTTTTCTAATCTATCATTCCATCCAGTTTTTACAGAATAAAACAACCCCTGATTTTTTATTTGAGATTTTTGTCTGCAATATTGGTCAAGTAATTGATTTAATTCATTTTTTTCATCTTCTTTTATTTTCTTTATTTTACTTACAATATCTCTATGTTGATTTCCTAATAATTTTTTCCAATTTAAAAAGTTTTGTCTATATTCATCGTATATACCAACCTCTTTCAAAAAAATTTCAACAAAATCAAATGAAGTAATTAAATCCTTTATATTATTTTTTGCCTTATTTACAGTTACATTTTCAACAGATGTAGAAGAAGCATTATGTTGACAATAAAAAATCGCATCATTTTTAACAGTGGTTATTTTGTTTGCATAATAAAATAATACTGTTGAAAATGCAAAATCTTCTGTCATTATTAGTCTATTTTTTACATTTTGATAATGTTTTCTTGCTTTATTCCATATGTCCATTGAGTATATTTTATTCCACACAGTATGCCAAGAATAAATTAGCCCCTCTTGATTAAAATATTCATCTATACATTCTTTTCCATTTAATTCTTTAAAATTCATTCTAAATAAAGGAAATTCTATTTGTTCCCCATTGTCAAATTCTAAAACCGTGTTTCCTATAACCATGTCTGAGTTATTTTCTTCGGCGTTATTGACTAAAGTTCTGTAAAAATCTATTGACGCATAGTCATCTGCATCTAAAAAAGCAATATAATCTCCAGTTGCCTGATCCGCTCCTGTAAGTCTAGCCTGAAATAGTCCTTTATTTACGTCATGTTTTATATATTTTACTCTATTATCTAACTTCAAATATTCTTTCATTATTTCATCGCAATTACCTTTTGAGCCGTCGTTGACAACTATAATCTCAATATTTTTATATGATTGTTTTATTAAATATTCTACACTCTTTTTTAAAAATTTTTCATTATTATAATTTGGTACTATTACTGATAATTTTTTATTCATTATTGTTCTACATCCTTCCTTAATATACAAGTAAATAAATTTCTACGCTTTTATAACTCTTCTGCAAATCGTTTTTGTAATTTACTAAATAATAAATATCCTACAACGCATAACACAATGCTAACAGCCAAAACTTTAATTAATGCGAGCATATCTGGCATTTGTTGATAATAAAAAATATCTCTAAATCCGTTTATTATGTAAGTCATTGGATTATATTTTATTATCCATTTAAACTCTTGTGGTATAACATTTTGTGAATAAACAATTGGTGTTGCATAAAATAATAGTTGTAATATTACTCCAATAAAATGTTGCAAATCTCTTAAATACACAGTTATGCTTGATACAAAAAATGATATACCAATCAATAATATATATTGTATCAATAAAATTAGCGGATATAATATTACATATTTTGTAATTCCAAGTCCATAACCTATAACAAAAGCTAGAATGATTAAAGTTGAAATTACAAAGTTAACCATTTCACTTGTTACAACAGATATTGGCAATATTTCTCGTGGAAAAAATACTTTTTTAATTATATTTCCATTTTCTACCATTGTAAATGAAGCTCTTGATATTGCAGTCGAAAAAAATGTCCATGGTATTAAACCACAACAAACAAAAACTGTATAGTTTACTTCATCGCTTTTTGCTATCAATGGAAATACAAGAGCATATACTGCTATTTGTAATAATGGATTTAAAAAAGACCATAGTATTCCCAAAACTGATTTTTTATATTTTCCTCTAACATCTTTTTTTACGCTAGTTTTTAACAATTCTCTATATTCATATAAATTTTTAAAAATATTCATTTTTTTATCCTTTCATTTTCACTTATCTTGTTTCCTTTAAATATTCTTCTATAACGTCTTCAGTTTTTCCGTCAAGCTTTATAACTCCTTTATGAAGCCATATTGCTCTATCACATAATTGCATTGCAGAATCTAAACTGTGAGTTACAAACACCATAGTTTTTCCTTCTTTTTTTAGTTCTTTCATTTTTTCTATGCACTTTTCTTGAAAATGTTGATCTCCAACTGATAAAATTTCATCTACTAATAATATTTCTGCATCAACATTTATTGCCACAGAAAATGCAAGCCTCATGAACATTCCAGAAGAATATGTTCTGACCGGATTATCTATGTATGTTCCGAGTTCTGAAAATTCAATTATTTTGTCAATTCTTTTATCTATTTCTTTTTTTGTCAAACCAAATATTGACGCATTGAAATATATGTTTTCTCTTCCAGAAAAGTCCATATGGAATCCAGCTCCTAATTCTAGCAATGAAGTAAGTTTTCCATTTGTTACAACTCGTCCTTTGTTTGGATAAATTATTTTTGTCATTAATTTTAATAATGTAGATTTTCCGCTTCCATTTACTCCAATTAATGCAACCGCTTCTCCTTCTTTTATTCTTAAATTTATATTTTTTAAAACTTCCCTAGTTTCTTTATTATTTCTATTCCAGAAAAGTAATTTTTCTTTTAAGCTATTTGCTTTATCTAAATATACATCAAAAGTTTTGTATACATTTTCTACTATAATTTTTTCCGTATTATTTTCTTGCATTTTTTTGTTGTTAGCCAAATCAGCTAACGTCTCCTTTCTTTTTTTATTTAACATGGTAATTCTATAACATGTTGTTTAAAAAAGCAACCCCTTTATCCATTTAAAAACATTTTTTTCGTTTTTATTTTTCCGGGAACAAACAAAAGTAAAATTAAAAGTCGATTTAATATACTTTTTATATTATTAAATCTTATTTTATTTTTAGTAATAACGCTAAAAAGTATATAATGTTTAATACTATATAATCGTTTATCAAAAGTAACACCTTTAAAATCATTTTGTAATATTTCTTCAAAATATTTAAAATATCCATGAGGTGAAGTTGTAAATGTTTTAGATATGTTTGAAGTATAACCGTCTTTTCTATACTCTCCAACTTCAATCGGTAAATTTATGCATTTGATTTTATAATTTTTATCCATTTTATGATACATTCTAGCTTCTGTTATAAATTTTTCGTGATTTTCAATTTCATGTTTGTACTTTTTTCTAACATCTGCATAGTAAACTAGAACTTTTTCACCTGTTACTTTTTCTTTAAAATACATATCAAACATTGTACTTATCTCATTTGGAAACTTATTTCCGTCAATATTTCCTTTTTCGTCTTGTTTCAAAAAGCAAATTGCATATAAGTTATTTTTTTTAGTTTTTTCAAACTCTTCTTTTACTATTTTTAACGCATTTTCAGTGAAGTAATCATCTGAATCACAATCTATAATTAATTCTCCACTTGCAATTTGGGCTAATTTGTTTATTGCAACCATTTTCCCACTATTTTCTTGCTTAAAATATTTTATTTGAATTTTTTTTTCCCCTTTTTCTGGTTCTTGATTTTCTTCTTGTTTTTGCTTTTTTTCTTGCTCTTGCTTTATAAATTCTTTTACTTTTTGCTCAGTATCGTCATTTGAGCCATCATCCATTATTAGCCATTCTATATCTAACCCAAAGTTTTTGTTTTTTACTAAACTTTCATATAATTTGTGTAATAAATTTGCTCTGTTATATGTTGCAGTTAATACAGATATTTTCATTACGTTTTATCCCTTTCTGAAATTTATTAGACTAAATTAATATCTTTTAATTTTTTCTTAAGTTACTTTAATTAGTCTTCAAAAACTTTTATTATTTCTGATATTATGTTTTTATTATCGTAAGTTTTTGTTTTGCGTTCTACTTCTTCGTTCTTTGTCAAAATTCCCTTTATACCTTTTTTTATTCCTTCATGAGTGTTTTCAAATACTTTTGCTTTTTTATAGTCTTGTATAGCTTCTACAGCTGCTGTATTTGTAATTAATATGTTTTTTTCTAAAATTTTTGCTTCTTCTATCACCATGCCATATCCTTCAAACTTTGAAAACAGACAAAAATAGTCAGCTTGTTTTATATATGGATATGGATTTTCCTTTTTTCCTAGTAATTTAAATGTTTTTTCTACATTTAATTTTTTTATAAGTTCCTCTAGTCTTGGCTTTTCTGGTCCTTCTCCAATTACATATACTTCATGATTATATCCTTCTTTTATTAGTTCTGCATGTACTTTTATGAATCTATCTATTGCTTTTTGAGGGACTAATCTTGCTACTGTTACAAAACTATTGGTTTCGAGTTTTTCTATTTCTTCTTCAGATTTTAGTTTTACTCTTTCGGCATCTATATAGTTGTATATTACTTGTTTTGGTACAGCTATTTGACTACCATATTGATTTTCAAATTTTTTTAGATTGTCATTACTTACAAATATTAATTTGTTATACTTATTGTATATATTTTTATCAATTTTTTTCTTTATTTTTGCTTTTAGACCTTGTCCAAATACTTGTGTTATGTCATTGTGTATCCATGCTATTTTTTTTGTTTTTCCTTTGCATGAAAATATTCTGGTTATTGGTCCTTCTAAAAATGCAACTTCTATGTCATATTGTTTTTTTATGAATTTTTTGTATATTTTGTTTTTTTGTAGTAGTATTTTTAGTGGTATAATAACTTTTTTTTGTAATTTTGTCAATTCATTATATTCTTTTTTAAATATTGATTTTACTTTTACTTGCGGTAATAATTGTTTTTCTAAAATTCCTTTTGAATATATTGTAAATATTGTTACTTCATAGTTTTGGCTTAATTTATTTGCAATATCTACTAATACTCTTTCAGCTCCGCCCAGTGTTAAACCTGTAATTCCAAAAATTAGTTTTTTCATCGATATTCCTCTCTTGTATTTTATAGTATTTTTTTATTTTAACTTTTTTCTGCCAATTAGCCAGCAACAGCTATATTGAGAAAAAATGTGTATTTTTAAAATTAAACTATGTTAGCACCTGCATTATATCATTTTATTTAAATATTTTCTATCTTTTTGAAGAAAAATTATATAAATTATTAATTTGTGTAAAATTTTATTTAAATATATTGACTTTCAGGCCAAAATTAAAGACATAATTTTAGTAATTTGGTCTAACTTATATACCAATTTTACTGAATTATGTCTTTATATCTTCTGGATCAGCTCCATAAATCCTAATACTTTCAAGTAATATGTATTTAATTACTACTAAATCTTTACATTTTAAATCAATGTTTTAGTTTTTGCAGTTTTCAATTTCATCTATAATTCTACTTTTAAATTCATCTATACTCATTGTTCCAATGTCGCCATCTTTTCTTGAACGAACTGCAACTATGTTTTCTTCTACTTCTTTTGCTCCTAAAACTAACATGTAAGGAACTTTTTCAAGTTGAGCTTCACGTATTTTATATCCTACTTTTTCACTTCTATCATCTAACACAACTCTAACTTTTAATTTTCTAAGTTCGTTTTGAATTTTGATTGCATAATCTTTTTGATTATCTGTTATAGGTATTACTTTTACTTGAACTGGAGAAAGCCAAGTTGGTAATGCACCTTTTGTTTCTTCTAATAAGAAAGATATAAATCTATCAAATGTACCAAGAATTGCTCTGTGTATAACAATTGGTCTATGTGCTTTTCCATCTTCTGCTATGTATTCTAGTTTAAATCTTTCAGGAAGTAAAAAGTCTAATTGGCAAGTAGATATTGTTATATCATGACCTAATACTGTTTTTATTTGTACATCAAGTTTTGGTCCATAAAATGCTGCCTCTCCTTCTGCTTCATAGAAGTTTATTCCAAGTTCAGTTAATATTTGTCTTAATTGACCTTCTGCATTTTCCCACATTTCGTCGTCATCGTAATATTTTTCTTTGTCGTTTTTATCTCTTAAAGATAATCTGAATGTGTAGTCTTTAAATCCAAAGTCTTGATATACTGATAATATTAGTTTTACAACTTGACCTATTTCTTGTTTAATTTGGTCTGGTGTTACAAATATGTGTGCATCATTTTGGCACATTTCACGTACTCTTTCTAGTCCGCATACACTTCCGCTTGACTCGTATCTAAAGTCGTGTGCTAATTCTCCAATTCTTATTGGTAAATCACGGTATGAACGCATTTTATTTTTATATACTAACATATGATGTGGACAGTTCATTGGTCTTAATACAAGTTCTTCATTATCCATTTTCATTACTGGGAACATGTCTTCTCTATAGTGATCCCAATGTCCGCTTGTTTTATATAATTCAACATTTGCAAGAGATGGGGTATATACGTGGCTGTAACCTAATTCAACTTCTTTATCTTGAATATATCTTTCTAATTGACGTCTTATTGTTGCTCCATTTGGCAAATATAATGGAAGACCTGAACCTACAAGCTCATGTGTCATAAATAATTCTAAGTCTTTTCCTATTTTTCTATGATCTCTTGCTTTTCTATCTTCTAGGATTTGCATGTATTCTTCTACTTGACTTGCTTTAGGGAAAGATATTGCATATATTCTTTGAAGCATTTTGTTGTTTTCGTTTCCTCTCCAATATGCTCCTGAAGAAGTTAAAATCTTAACTGATTTTATTTTTCCTGTACTCATTAAATGTGGTCCTGCGCAAAGGTCAGTGAATTCGCCTTGTTTATAAAAAGATATTTCTTCTCCTTCTGGTAATTCTTCTA
Source organism: Clostridia bacterium (assembly GCA_017458285.1). Taxonomy (GTDB): domain Bacteria; phylum Bacillota; class Clostridia; order TANB77; family CAG-508; genus CAG-269. The sequence continues at coordinate 26,504 of JAFTFU010000116.1, forward strand.
TTAACTCTACTTTGTAATCTTCGCCTTTTTCTTGCATTAATTTGATTGCTTCTTCTCTAGGTAGAGTAAATCTTTCTATAGCTAAATCTTCTTTAATTATTTTTTTCATTTCTTCTTCAATTTTTAGTTTGTCTTCATCTGTAAATGGCTTTTCTGTATCAAAATCATAATAAAATCCTTCATCTATTGCAGGTCCAATTGCAAGCTTTATTTCAGGATTAATTCTTTTTATAGCTTGTGCCATTATGTGTGATGTTGTATGCCAATATGCTTTTTTTCCTTCTAAACTACTTTCAAATGTGTATATATTTAAATTGCAATCTTCATTTAATACATATCTTAAATCTTCTGTTTTTCCATTTACTTCTGCACATGTTGCCATTCTTGCTAGTCCTTCACTTATTTTTTTTGCAACTTCTATAACACTTGTTCCTTTTTCAACTTCGATTATAGAGTTGTCCTTTAATGTTACTTTAATCATTTTTCATCATCCTTTCTCAAGTTTTTTATGTGAGTTAATACCTCATTTTTAGAATTAAAATACACTCCTATAGGTATTTTAATTCTACCTATAGGAGTGCTATATACACGGTTCCATCCTATTTTTCACTTGATTTTGATTATAACGTATCTTACACGTCTGGCTTGTATACACCAGCAACTTAAAAAGGGTAGTTTTTCAAATATGTTTTATTAAAACAGCTTTCAGCCTTTGACTGTTTCTCTCTGGAATTAACCTTTATTTTACTTTTCCTTTTTTTGTCTTTACATTTTCTAGTTTACATCTTTTTTATGCGTTTGTCAATATTTTTGTTCCAAAAATAATTCTAGCAAAAGTTTATTCTTCACTTGGTTTAGGATTTAAAATTTCCTGTATTTCAGGATTTTGCTTAATCTCAGCAGTAAGGTATGATGCAGATTTTAAACTCTTTTCTAAAGCAAGTTTTGCAACATCAATATCACTTCTTAGTCTTTTACTTGCATATTTTAGCACAAGCCATTTGTTAGCAATTGCAGTTAATACAACTTCTTTGTCATCTCTTAGTTCTGAACTTGCATAATAAAAAACTTGTCCATCTTTTTGAACAGCTTTTAAAATAAGCTCTCTATCTGCTAATAATTTTTCATTCGCATATGCTAAAACCCACGTTGCATTATTTTCTATTGCTTCTAGCATAAATTCTTTATTTCCAGCGTTTTCTATTGCTTCTTCTATTTCATATTCTTTTTCTTCGTTCATTTTTTCATGCTAGAAATTTAACTTCTAGCAACCTCCTTTTTTATTTTTACGTATTTCTTTTGTTAGTTTTCTTCTTTTATATTACTTTTACTTGTAAAAGTTTTACAAATACTTATTTTTTTAATAAAATTATCATTAAATCTTTTAAAAATTATAGACAATTAATATAGATTTATGTTATTATTATAACACAATTTAATAATAAATCAATTTAGTTTTTAAATTTATGATTTATTTTATCAAACTTTAGGAGGTTTAGAAATGAAAAATATTTTAAAAAATTTATTATTTATATCAATTATATTTTTACTAATGATTACATTAAATAATTCAATTACATACGCAGTAAATATGAACAGCATTGATGATGATACTGACGCAAATGTACAAAGCTCATCAACCGGAAATACGCAAAATACATCTTCTTCTGGTTCAACTTCTCAATCTGGCTTTGCTACATCTCAATCAACTGTTTCAATTAGCTCAAGTGAACTTACACTTTCTAATTCATTGAGCATTATTTTAATTGCAGTTGGTGTTGTTATTATTTTACTTGCAATTGCAATTTTAATAAAATTAAAAAGATAATTTTTATGGTACTGAGTTTTTCTTAGTACTTTTTTATTTGCAAAATTTTTTTGAAATTTTTTCAAGTATATTTTTTTATCAAAAAATAATACTATAAATGAATATGAAGAAAATTTTTAAAAGTTTTCTAAAATATCAAATTAAAGAAAAGGAGGATTATGTTAGGCATCTAACATAGTAAATATTATGAATAAAAAACTTTTAATTGGATTATTCATAATTATTTCTCTAGTTTTTTCTTATACTTTTGTATATGCTGAAAACAATCTTGCCGAAGATACAGCCAATGGTATAAAAAATACTGTAAACAACGCTGAAAATGCCGCTGAAAATACAGCAAGAGATATTTCAGGTGCTTCAAAAGACGCAACAAGAGCTTTAGAAAATGGTGCAAATAATGTTACAGATTCAATTAAGAACACTATGAATATGAATGATAATAATGATACAAATAATAACAACATGAATAGCGACAATAAAGATAATACTGCTACTACAAATGATAACTATACTGTAACTAGAACTGCTACATCTACCGATAACAATACATTTTTAGGAATGAATTCAACTGCATGGACTTGGCTTGTTCTTGCCGTTGCAGCAATAATAATTATAGCTCTTGTATGGTATTATTCTTCACAAATTACTAGAGACGATAATCATGACTAAAAAAATCTATGAAAAATTTGCTTAAAAACAAGAAATTTTTACTCAATACAAAAATTGCTCAAAGTAGTAATACCTTGAGTGATTTTTGCATATTATATTTTGAGGTGTTTTATATGTGTGGAATTACAGGATTTGTAAATTATAAGAAAGACATATCAAGCTTTCGTAATGTTTTAGCAGATATGAATGAAGCTATAGCAAAAAGAGGACCGGATGAACAAGGCTACTACATATCAGAAAATGTGGCATTAGCACACAAAAGATTAATTGTAATTGACCCTGAAGGTGGTAAACAACCTATGAGTTTTCATTTAGGCGATACAGATTATATTATTGTTTATAATGGTCAAATTTACAATACTCAAGAAATAAAGGAAGATTTACTAAAACATGGATTTACTTTTGAAAGTCATAGTGATACTGAGGTCCTTTTGAAAGCATTTGTACAATATGGAAAAGATGTTGTTAATCATCTTAACGGAATATTTGCATTTGCAATTTGGAATTGCAAAACTATGGAATTATTTTTAGCTCGTGACCATTTTGGCGTTAAGCCATTGTTTTATACTATTTTTGAAGACACATTAATTTTTGCATCTGAAATAAAATCAATTTTTAAATATCCAGAAATCGAAAAAATAGTAGATAAACAAGGTATTTGTGAACTTTTTGGAATTGGTCCTGCTCATACTCCAGGAACAACTGTATTTAAAAATATTTTTGAATTAAAACCTGCTCACTTCGCAATATTTAATGAGTCTGGTATTCATACTCAAAAATATTGGTCTTTGGAGAGTAAACCTCATACTGATGATTTTGAAACAACATGTGACAAATTAGAATTTTTATTAAAAGATTCTATAACCAAACAACTTGTTTCTGATGTTCCTTTATGTATATTTTTATCAGGTGGATTAGATTCAAGTCTTATTGCAAAATTTGCTTCTGACTATTGTTATGAGAATGGTTTACCGCCACTTAATACTTTTTCAATAGATTATGTTGACAATGATAAAAACTTTAAGAAAAGCGATTTTCAACCAAATTCAGACAATTACTATATCCAAATTATGAGAGACTTCTTGTATTGTAAGCATAAAAATATCGTAATTGATACCCCTGAACTTGCAGATTATTTAACAGATGCAATGATTGCAAGGGATATGCCTGGAATGGCTGACATTGACTCTTCTCTACTTCTATTTTGTAAAAACGTAAAAGAAAACGCAACTGTTTCTTTAACTGGCGAATGTGCTGATGAAATTTTTGGCGGATATCCATGGTTCTTCCGTGAAGATGCTTTAAATAGCAAGACTTTTCCTTGGTCAATTGCGATTTCAGAAAGACAAAATTTATTAAATCCATCAATTTCTTCTAAAGTTGATTTAAAAGATTACATTGATTTTAGATATGGCGAAAGTTTATCTGAGGTTCAAATTTTAGATAGTGATTCTCCTGAAACTGCTGAAAAACGTAAAATTTCACATTTAACTTTGAATTGGTTTATGCAAACTTTATTGGATAGGTCTGATAGAATGGCTATGTATAACGGATTTGAACTTCGTGTTCCTTTCTGTGATTATAGATTGGCAGAATATGTATGGAATATTCCTTGGGAAATAAAAGCTTTAAATGGTAGAGAAAAAGGTCTTCTTAGACATATTGCGAAAAAGTTCTTGCCTGCTGAAATTGTTGATAGAAAGAAAAGTCCTTACCCTAAGACCCATAATCCAACTTATTTAACTAAAGTTAAATCTATGCTTTCAAGCGTTATGGACGATTCTTCTGCTCCTATAAATAATTTGCTTAATAGAAACTATATTTTGGATATTCTAAATTCAGATGGAACTGCTTTTTCTCGCCCTTGGTTCGGTCAACTTATGACTGGTCCTCAGCTTATGGCTTATTTGTATCAAGTTAATAAGTGGCTTGAAATGTATGAACCTAAATTTGAAGTTTAAATTTAAATTTCAAATTAAACTTAAAATTAAATTTAAAATTGAGCTTTTAATTAAATTTTAAATTCTTAGGGTACTACGAAAATGTAGCACCCTTTTTTTATTTAATAATAAACGATTTTTTTCACATAATAATAAAAAAATATTTCCTAAAAATATTGATAATTAAATTCAATAATGATATTATATTAGTAGTTTAAAATATTTTACAAAGGAGGAAATCTAATGTTCATATTTAACATTACAAATATTGTAACAGTACTTTTATTGCTTGCTGCAACAGTGTTATTAATATTTTTAGCACAGGAATTAAAAAGAAGTTGGATAATTGCTTTACCATTATTTTTCTACTTATTATTATTAATAATGCACTCAACTCAATTATTTACATTGTCTGCTGAGAATTCAAATTTAAGCGGAACTCTAGCGTCTTGTTTAATAGTTGATTTATTATTCATAGCAATGACATTTTTAGCTTTCTTATGGGTTGATGATATAGAAGCAAAAGCAATGAACAAAAAAAGTATTGATAACAGTTTAGATTGGTTTTGGAAAGATTTATAATTTTACTTATAATTAAAAAATAAACTGATAGAAAATGTGTATTTTTGAAATTTAACATTTTCTATCAGTTTATTTTTGTATTTTTCTGTTGGAATAAAATGTGTATTTTTTTATTTTAACATTTTCTACCAGTGACGCACTTTTTCTGCTCTCTGAGACAAAATGTTGTTTTTTTATTTTAACATTTTGTACCAGTGACGCACTTTTTTTGCTCTCTGAGACAAAATGTTGTTTTTTTATTTTAACATTTTCTACCAGTGACACAATTTTTCTGCTCTCTGAGACAAAATGTTGTTTTTTTATTTTAACACTTTGTCTAAGTCGACGAAATTTTTCTGCTCTCTGACTCAAAATGTGTATTTTTTAAAA
>JAFTFU010000117.1 GCA_017458285.1 Clostridia bacterium
AGGTCATTTTATACATTTTCTTCATTGACAATGTATTACTAAGGACTAAAAATTTATAGTTTGTTGTTTCTATAAATTTTAATATTTTAAAAATATCACGAAGTTTTTAGAAAAGTTTTCCGAAACTTCTTGACACTAATTTTTTCAAAAAAACTTTAAGTAAAAAGTAATTTCAGAAATTCCAATATACAAACACCACCAATGATTTAATTAAGTATTAAAAAACATATAAATTCATATAATTTAAATAAAATTATAATAAATTATGAGGACAACAATTTAATTCCGAAAAGAAAAAAAAAGAGATTTATAAAAAAAATTTACATAATCTTGAAAAAAATATAAAAAGCCTTTACTTTTTTATAAAAGTGTAATATAATGTTGGCGAAATAAAATTATGGAAAATGCTACGGAAATAAGGCTTAATTATAAATTTAAAATTAAAATTAAAATATAAAAAAGTCTATAAGTAGCTTTGATCCGTAAGAAAAAGCTCATTAAAATAAAAATTATAAGGGGGAATAGTAAATGAAAAAAAGTACAATTAAAATTATTAACATAATGTTAATAGTGTTGAGCTTACTAATAATCTCTACAAATGTTTTTGCAGCATCAAGTAAAGAAATTCAAATTGCAAAAACAGAAAAAGGAGATTATATAATCTATGTTAAAGATTTAATGGCAAGTGAAGGGTTTAAATTTGCTATAACCGAAGAAAAAGGATTAGAGCCAAATAGTATTGATTTAAATTACATCAATTCAGTAACTGATGGAGAAGGAAATCAAGTAGCTTTAATCGAAAAAAATACAGTAGAAGAAAATAAAGAAATACAATTATATATAGGAGACACAGAAACAGCATTAGATTTATCAAAAGCTTTTGATGTTGCTGATATGGAACAAGTTGAAGAAACAACAAATAGAATAAAAACAGAACTAAAAACAAATGTAGAACAAAGAAATGAAGTAGTAGACGGAGTTCAATATACAGAAACAGTTGGTGGGTTAGAAATATCAGACAAAGATAGAGAAAAAGCAACTTATGAATACATAAGTACAAAATTACCAGCAGAAAAATACTCTGAATTACAAAAATTAGCAAATGAATTAAGCAGTGGTACATATAAAGAAAAAGACATGTATTCAAAAATAGAATTTGCAAACAAATTTAATGAGCTATATAAAGAATTAATAAATGAAGCTACATGGCAACCAGTACAAAATTATTTAATAAAACAACCAATTGAAGCACAAAAAGATGATAGATACATAGTTTTATTAAAGAAAACAGCAAAAGACGGAACAACAACATATGATGCAAAATTCATGATATCATATAGAGAAGATGAAGAAAAAAGTATCCCAGGAAGAACAGAAACAATAATAGTACAAGAAACAACAAAATTACCAATTACAGGGGATAGCATAATACTATTTGCAGTAGTAGCAATAATAGTTATCGCTTTAATAGTAGTATTTATAAGAATGAAAAAATTAAAAAACAAGGAAAACCAATAATAAAATGAAGCTAAAAATATATAGAATTATTTTTACTATATTAATTATTTCACTAATAATTGTATTTGGAATAATATCAATAAAATACTATAAAAATTATTTAAATGAACAAGAAAACAAAAAAACAGTAGAAACTTTTTCGAGAGTTTTAGAAATACAACAAGAAAATCACGAAGAAGAACAAGAAAAGAAACAAGATAAGCAAAAAGAAGTTACATTAAATGGCTATAAAGTAATAGGAATTGTAAAAATTCCAAAAATAAATCTTGAATATCCTATATTAGATTTAGATACATATAATCCAGAAGAAACAAAAGAGCCAATGAAAATATCTATAGTAAAATATTGGGGAGGAAAAGTAAACGAATTAGGAAATCTATCTATAGCAGGACACAATAACTATGATGGAACAATGTTTGGAAAAACAAAAAAAATGCAAGTAAATGACCTTATAGAATTAACAGATTTAACAGGAAACACAATACAATATAAAATATATAATAAATTCGTAACTGAGCCAAATGATGTTACAATACTTGAAACAAAAGACAAAACAATAAGAGAAGTAACATTAATAACATGCACTAATGGAAACAGAGAAAGGCTTATATTAAAAGCAAGAGAAATTCAATAAAAAAAGGAGGAAATCTAAATGGCGAATTTTAAAACAAAGAAAGCGATAATAGCTGCAGTAACAGCTGCCATTTTAGTAATTATTGCTGCAACAGGCACAGTAGTTTACTTAAAAAATAAAGCAAATACAGAAGCCACAGGTACAGAAAATAGCCAAACACAAAGCCAAAATAATGTAACAGAAGAAAATGCACAAAATACAGAACAATCAAATGAGCAACAAGAAGCAAATAAGCAAAATGAAAATAAAGAGAATACAGAATCTACAGAAACTAACCAAACAGGAAGAAATGGAGCAAATAACAATAATAATAATAACAGCAACAATAACAATAGCAATAATAATGCCGTAACAACTACAAATCAAGATTCAACAAATAATCAAACAACAACTACAGACAGCATTGAAGGAACAACAATAACAAGAACAGAAAAAGTTGAAATAAAAGAGAAAAAAATATTAGAAGGACATTTTGTTGGATGGACTCCAATGGGAATAAATGCAGATATAGAAACAGCAAAAAATATAAACAAAACAAAGCCAGATGAAATAGTAACAACAAAGACTGGTGACAAAACAGTAAAACAAGGTGAAAATGTTACATACGAAATAAAAGTAGAAAATAAAACAAATAAAAATTTAAAAAATATTGAAGTAAAAGACGCATTAGATGAAGAAATTTTAGATGTATCAACTGTAAAATATTTAGAAGATTCTAAAGAAGCAAATATTGTAGAAAATGTACTTGTTTGGAATATAGATATAGATGCAAATCAAACAGTAATAATTAAATTTGAAGTAACTGTAAAAACAAATGTAGAAGCAGGAACGATTCTTACAAACTCAGTTATAACAAATGGAAAAGAAATTTCAGACGAAGAAAAACCAGAAACAACAGTTGAAGAAGCAACAAGAAACATAGAAGGAACAAAAACATGGAATGATGCCAATGACCAAGACGGAATAAGACCAGAAAGCATTAATGTAGTATTAAATAAACAAACAGGAAATGAAGAAACAACAAGAATAGATACAAAAGTAGTTACAGAGAAAGACAACTGGTCATATAAATTTGAAAATGTACCTGTATACGAAAATGGAGAAGAAATAACATACACTATTTCTGAAGAAGCGGTTGCAGGTTACAACTCAGAAGTAAACGGATATGACATAACAAATACACACACACCAGAAGTTACAAATATAAATGTAAGAAAAGTATGGAGCGATTCAGACAATGCAGTAAGTGCAAGACCTGAAAGTGTAGAAGTTGAATTATATGTAGCAAATAAAGCAACAGGAAATAAAGCTACATTAAATGCAGAAAACAAATGGAACTATACATTTGAAAACTTAAACAAATTTGAAAATAAACAAATTATAAACTATACAGTTAAAGAATTAAACGAAAATGGAAATGCAATAGAAAACAACGCTAAATACAACGATATTTATACAACGACTTATAGCAAAGACGACGATGGTTTAATTGTAACAAATACAATAAATCAAGATGTATTAAAACCACATATTAATTCAAGCAAACAAAGCTCAATCTTAAGTTGCGAAAAAGGTATAACAACAGGAAACACAGTACATGAAGGTGATGTGATACAATATACAATCACTATAAAAAATGAAGGAAAAGTTCCTGCAAAAGCATCATTTACAGATACATTAGATTCAGGATTAAAAACTGAACAAAACAGTATAACAGTAACTTTAAAAGATAGCGAAAAGGCAGCACCAACAGTAAATGTTAAAGGAAATACATTGTCATTTGAAAATTACGAATTAGAAAGTGGAGCACTATTGACAATTACAATAAATGCAGAAGTAAAAGAATTACAAGCTAATGTATATAGATATACAATTCAAAAAAATACAGCAACAGTAACAGCTGAAGTTGGAAAAGAAAAAGAAGAAGAAAAACCTTCTGATGAAAAAGAATATGAAGTTGTAAAACCAAATTTAGAAACAAATAAAACAAGTGCAATAGTTGAATGCGATCAAAACCAAACTACAGGAAAAACAGTACATGAAGGTGATGTGATTGAATATACAATTACTATAAAAAATAATGGAACAGATTCTGCTACTGTAAAAACAATAGAAGACGAAATTCCACAACACTTAACATATGTAGATTCATCATTAAATGTTACAGTAACAGATAATGCAGAAACTACACCAGAAGTTAGTATGGATTCTGACAATAGAAAAGTTGTATTAAATAAAGAATACACATTAGAAGCAGGAAAAACAATTACTATTAAATTTAGAGCTAAAGTTGATGATATAGAGGAAAAAGGAGTATATAGTAGAAAAATTTCAACAAATATTGTAAAAGTAAATAATACTCCAACTGAAGACGAAAAAGGAAACTATGAAGAGAAGAAAGCTCAAATTGAAGCATCAAAAGTAGTAGATAAAAAACAAGCTGAATATGGTGATATATTAACATATACAATAAAAGCAAAAAATGTTTCAGATGTATCAACAGATGCAACTATAAAAGACACAATACCTACTGGAACAGAATATATAGCAGGAAGTATAACTGTAAATGGAGAAGTAGTTGCAGATGATGGTTTCTACAGCAATGGAACAATAACATATACAAAAAATTTACCAAATAAAAATGATCAAGTAACATTATCATTTAAAGTAAAAGTAACTGAAACAACAATAGGAAAAACAATTAAAAATATAGCAACTATCAATGATGAAGAAAAAAATGCAGAAACAACAGTTATAAAAACAGTATCAGTAAAAGCAACGCCAGATAAACCTATAAATTTAGTATTAGTATTAGACGTATCTGGAAGTATGGCTGGAGATAGAATAAACGATTTAATAAGCTCAGCTAAAAAACTAGCAAACACAGCATTAAAAAATGCAGATTCAAACTCAAAAGTAACACTTATAACATATTCATCAACTGCAACAGTAGTAGGAACTTATGAATATAAAACAAAAAATAGCTTAGAAAATGCAATTAACGGATTAAAAGCAAATGGTGGAACTAACATATATGCTGGACTAAATTCAGCGATATCAGCAGTAAAACAAATTAACAATGGTGGAGAAACAAGAGTTGTATTCTTAACAGACGGAGCTCCAACAATACCTAGTGAAGAATATGTAAGAAATATAGATATGGATACTAACTTTGGTTCAGGATATACAAACAATACTAAAACTAAAATTGTAGAAAAAGCTAATGAACTAAAAACAACACCAGGAGTAAGCAAAGTATATGCTATAGGAGTGGGAGTAAACAACTTAAGTAACACAACATTAGGTTATGCACAAAGAGTTACTACACATAATATAAATTCTAATATAGCTTACGATAATACAAATCATACATTTACAGTAACTGTAACAAATCCTGTAGACAAACAAATTACAATTGAAGAAGTAAATGCAACATTATCAAGAGTAGACGGAATAGAATTAGACGATAAAGAAAATGGAACAGTTACAGAAAATTACAATAGATTTATTGCTACATGGAAAGACATAACAATTCCAGCAAATGGAACAGTTACATTAACAGGAACATATGAACCACAATATGACTATAGAAATAGAGAACAAAATCCAAATAATCTTTCAGCAACAACAGAACCAGCATATATAGCAGACAACATAAGCGAAATATATAAAGGTGCAGAACTTTATACAGAAACAAAGACTACTGGAGGAGTACAATATAAAGGTATAACAACTAGAAACTATGCACAATATATTTTAGGTAATATTTCTTCAACAGGTACAGTAATGAATGTAGCAAATGCATCAAGTGCCTTAAGTGATATTGAAAAAGATTTAGAACCAGAAACAAAAACTTATACAATTAGTGCAGAAGGAGAAACAACTGTAGAAATTCCAGAAACTCGTGAGATTATATCTAAAGTAACAGTAAAAATTGGAGACGAAACAAATAGTTACACATTAGATGAGTTAAGCACAGAAAATGGAGTTAATGGTCTAAAATATACTTCAGGAGTTGGATTTAAATGGACTGTAACAAACGAAAAAGTATTAAAGAATAAATTATCAATTGAATACAAATTCAAAGCAGAATAGTTATATAGAAACTTTAAAATGATTTATATTTTAATATTTAATAAATAGGGTTGAAAAAAAGTACCTCGTGTATATTTAGTTGGAAAGCTAAGTGTACATGGGGTATTTTTTATGATTTGAATGTTTAAAAGTAACATAAATTTTTATTTTTGAAAACTGTAAAAAAGGTATTTGGAATTGATTTTTTATCTTGTTTTCTGGTAAATTATATGATAATATAAAGAAAAATATTAAGCAAGAAAAGAGAGGTAAAGTAAGTAATGATTATAGAAATAAAAAACAAAATAAACTTCAAAAAAAGCAATCCATTTGAACTTCAAAAAACAGAAGAAATAAAAAAAACATAAGTAAAACATGGGAGAACTTTATTAAAGAAAACAAGAACTATTTTGATGGAGACATAATAGTTGTAAAAAACATAGATATAGAAAAAAACACTTTAGAAATTGGAAAAGACAAGTATTCAAGTCTAATATATGCAAAACAATACAAAGACTTAGTAGTTAGAAGTTTATTTGTAGCAGTACTAATGAAGTCAACAGATAACAAATACTTAGTTATAAAAAATATTTATGATAAGACCAATATTATTGGAGGAGTAGCAGACATTCAAGATTTTGATGAAGAAAGTTTTATACCTGAAAAATGCTTAGAAAGAGAAATAAAAGAAGAATTAGGTATTAGCCTAAAAAATCCTAAAGATATTAAAAAGTATGATTCAAAATATTTAAGAATTCCAGGAAAAAATGAAAACTATTATACATGCGGGATTTTGTATACAGCAGAACTTAATTATACAAGTGAACAATTTAAAAAATATTTTTACAAGACTAAGGAAAAACTAGATAATGAAATAAAAGAAATATATTTTTATACAAAAGATGAAGTCTTAAATTTAAATTTAGATGATATTGATATTAAATATTTAAGGGATTTTATAAAAGCAGAAAATCCTGATTAATAATATGAGAAAGGAATGAAAAATATTATGGAAAAATCAAAAGTTTATTTTTGCAAAGAAATCACTCCAGAAAATATTGTAAAAATGTATAAAGCATTAGGAAAAGAATTACCAGGAAAAGTCGCAGTAAAAGTACATTCAGGAGAAGAAGGAAACCAAAATTACTTACGTCCAGAATTTATGAAAAAAATAGTTGAATATGTAAATGGAACAATTGTTGAATGCAATACTGCTTATGGAGGAGAAAGAAATACCACAGAAAAACACTTAAAAACGATAGAAAAACACGGATGGAACAAGATTTTTGATGTGGATTTAATGGATGAAGAAGGACCAGACAAAGTTATACCAGTACCAAAAGGTAAACACTTAAAAGAAGATTATTTAGGAAAAAATATTGAAAACTATGACTCAATGCTTGTACTATCACACTTTAAAGGACATCCTATGGGAGGATTTGGAGGAGCACTAAAGCAACTTTCAATTGGTTGTGCTTCATCAGAAGGAAAGGCATGGATACATTCAGCTGGAACAAATAAAGACCAATATACACTTTGGGACAATCTTCCTGCACAAGACGATTTTTTAGAAAGCATGTCTGAAGCGGCATCTGCGGTAGTAAATTATTTTAAAGGAAATATGGCCTTTATAAATGTTATGGCAAATATGAGTGTTGATTGTGATTGTTGTGCAGTTGCGGAAGATCCATGTATGAAAGATATAGGAATTTTATCATCTTTAGATCCAATTGCAATTGATCAGGCGTGTATTGATTTAGTAAATAAATCAGACGACCCTGGAAAAGAGCATTTTTTAGAAAGAGTGAATTCAAGACATGGTACACATACTATTGACTATGCTTATGAATTAGGTTTGGGCAATAAAGAATATGAATTGATTATTGTAGAATAAGATGAGAAAAAAGTTTTGATTTGACAAATATTATTGGAAACAAAGCGATAAATAGGAGATAAATTTAATGTTAGAAAATATATGGAATCCGTGGCATGGATGTATTAAATATAGCGAAGGCTGTGAGCACTGTTATATGTATTTTTTAGACGCTGAGCGCAACAAAAACGGAAGAGATATTTATAAAGTAAAAACAAATTTTAATCTTCCTTTAAAGAAAACTCGTGATGGAAACTACAAAATAAAAAGTGGAAGTTTAGTGTATGTTTGTATGACGAGTGATTTCTTTTTAGAAGAAGCAGATGAGTGGCGTAAAGATGTATGGAATATAATAAAGAAAAGACCAGATTTAACTTTTTGGCTTCAAACCAAAAGAGCTGAAAGAGTAGAAAAATGTTTGCCAGAAGACTGGAATGATGGATATGATAATGTAATTATGTGTTTTACAGCAGAAAATCAAAAAAGAGCAGATGAAAGAATACCGATTCTACTAAAATTACCATTTAAAACAAAAAATATTATGTGCGCTCCTATGATAGAAAAAATAACACTTGAAAAGTATTTACAAACAGGACAAATAAGCAAAGTATTAATAGATGGAGAAAATTATGATGGAGATAGACCACTGTATTATGAGTGGGTAAAACAAATATATGATGAATGCCTGAAATATAATGTATTACTAGACTTTGTGGGAACTGGTAATTATTTTATAAAAGATAATAAAACTTATAATATTTGTAAAGCATACCAACATGTTATGGCATTAAAATCAGGTTTACAACTACCTAATATTGATACAAATATACCAGTACAGCAAAAATGCAAATTTTGTAAAAGAAGAAATACTTGTAATGGATGTAGAAATTGTGGTAAATGTTCTTGAGGTGTAAAAATAATATTTTTACTGAAATGACAGGATATGTAAGAGAAATTTTCATAGTATTGTTTAAAAGATATTATTGTAGTATAATAAAAAAAGTAAAATAGTTACAAGTGAAAGAAGGAATTGATAAAGAAACTTTGAATAAATGGATGAAAGAAAATAAAGATCAATAGGAGGCAGGTATGGAAGAGAATTATCCACCATATACAATAACTGATAAAATTTTAAATTATGTATCAGAAATTATGAAAAAATAGGAGAAGCGAACTATTTTGAAAAATTAAATAGATATCCAGAATTGAGAAGAAAAACAAGAATAAGGTCTATTCATTCTTCATTGGCAATTGAAAACAATCAATTATCTTTGTTTCAAGTAGAAGATGTCATAAATGGAAAAATGGTAATTGGAGAACAAAAAGACATTCAAGAAGTAAAGAACGCATATAAGGCTTATGATGAACTTGATAATATTAATCCATATTCTATTGAAGATTTAAAAAAACTTCACGGAATAATGACTTTCTTAATTGAAGAAGATGCAGGAAAATTTAGAAATCATGGAGAGGGAGTTTATGATGGAGACGACTTAATATTTATGTGTCCACCTGCTAAAATGGTAGGTACATTGATGGATAATCTATTTGACTGGATGAATAAATCTAAAGGAACTGTAAATCCATTAATTCTATCTTGTGTATTTCACTATGAATTTGTGTTTATACATCCATTTGGAGATGGAAATGGCAGAATGTCAAGATTATGGCAAACTGCAATACTTGCTGATTGGGAAGAAATGTTTAAATACTTACCAATAGAAAGTATGATAAAGAAGAATCAACAAGATTATTATAAAGCAATATATAATTGTAATAATGCAGGAAATTCTACGGAATTTATAGAATTTATGCTAAAAATGATAAATGATACAATTGATGAAATGATGAACTCAAAAGAAATGAAAGACCAATCTCAATTATTACTTTCAGAAAATGAAATAAAAATAATTGAATGCATAAAGAAAAATGTTTTAATTGGTGCAAAAGATGTAATTGAAGAAACTAAAATTCCAGATAGAACTGTTAGAAGAATTTTAAGAAAATTGGTTGATAATAATAATATTACAATAGTTGGAAAAAGTGAAAAAGATCCAAATAAAAAATATAAGATGACAGAGTAATGACAGAGCAGTGACACAGTAAAAAATGAAATGTAAAATTTTTACTTGATAGTGAACAAAATTGTAGTTTAACAGTTATAAAAGAGGATAAATGGTATACTAAATTATTTAAAAAATTACAAAAAATATTACAGATAAATTTGTCGAATTATCAATTTTACACTATTAAATTCGGATAAAAATTTACAGATTGTTCATAAAAAAAGTAAAATAGTTACAAGTGAAAGAAGGAATTTTATGATTTATATAATAAGACATGGTCAAACAGATTGGAATATAGAACATAGAACACAAGGACAGACAGATATAGCCTTAAATACAAATGGAATAAAACAGGCAGAATTGATTACTCAAAAAATTGCAAATTTGAAAATAGATAGTATTATTTCTTCTGATTTAAAAAGAGCTTATATGACTGCCCAAATAATAAATAAAAAATTTAATAAAACCATTGAAACAGATAAAAGGTTAAGAGAATTTTGTTTTGGTACATTAGAAGGAATTACAAGAGATAAAATAACTCAAGAAATATGGGATGATTTTAATAAAAATCCAAAACAATTTAATGCAGAAACAAAAGAAGAAATATTCAATAGAATAAAAAGTTTTATAGATGATATTAAATCTAATAATATAAATAAAAATACTTTAGTTGTAACTCATGGTGGACCTATAAGAATGATAAAATACTATTTAGATAATGGAGATAATTTTAATGATAAAAAATATTTAGAAGAATATATGATGCTTAAAATTAAAAATTTAGATTTATTTATTATTGATGAAAAAATGAACATAAACATCCTGGATGAGGAATAGAAAATTATGAGAAAGGATAAGAAAGATATGCTGAAAACGTTCAAATCATGAATATAACTGCAATTGCATTATACAACAAAAAAAGAAGAACTCCTACGAATTCTTCTAAATATGGTCGAGGCGACAGGGATCGAACCTGCGACCTCATGGTCCCAAACCACGCGCGCTACCAACTGCGCTACGCCTCGATAAATGTCGTACATCAAGTACTTAATTATAATAACACAAAAAAAAAATAAATTCAATACTTTTTTAAAAAAAATTTAAAAAATTTAAAAAAACTCTTGAAAAAAAACAATAATAACAGTATAATATAAGTGTTAGAAACCTAACAAGCCAATATAATGTGCCTGTAGTTTAGCTGGATAGAATGCAAGGCTACGAACTTTGAGATCGGGGGTTCGAATCCCTCCAGGCACACCACATTAAAATTAGCATAAAAATAAAAACAAATATAAAACAGCAAAATAAACATATGAAAAGAAAAAACATGACTGAAGAAGCAACCGCTAAAACAGCCATGTTTTATTTTACAAAATCAGTAGAAATAAGAGGGGGAAAGAATATGGAAGAAAACAAAAATGCAACAATAAAAGATGTAATAGACATAGCAAAGAAAAGAAACAGAAAAATAAACACAAACATAATAACAAAAGCATATGAATATGCAGCAGAAAAGCACAAAGATCAAAAAAGAAAATCAGGAGAGCCATACATAATACACCCATTAAATGTAGCATATATAGTAGCAGAATTAGGATTGGATGAAGAAACAATATGTGCAGCATTATTACATGATGTAGTAGAAGATACAGAAGCAACATATGAAGACATATCAAATGAATTTGGAGAAAAAATTGCAGAAATAGTAGAAGGGGTAACAAAACTATCAAGAGTATTTGAAACAACAGAAGAAAAACAAGCAGAAAACTATAAAAAATTATTCTTAGCCATGGAAAAAGACATAAGAGTAATCCTTCTAAAATTAGCAGACAGACTTCACAATGTAAAAACATTAGAACATCTAAAAAGAGATAGACAAATAGCAATAGCAAAAGAAACAATGGATTTATATGCACCAATTGCCAATAAATTAGGAATGTACGACATGAAATGCGAGCTAGAAAAATATGCATTTAAAATATTAGAACCAGAAGAATATTCAAAAATATGTGAAGAATTACAAAAAAGAAAAGAAGAAAATATTGAAAAATTAGAAGCAACAAAAAAAGTAATAGAAAAAGAATTAAAAGACAAAAAAATACCTGCAATAGTAACAATAGAAACAAAAAAGATTTACAATATATACAAAAAAATGAAAGAAAAAAACAAAACAATAGACGAACTAAAAGACTTATTTTCAATAAAAACAATAGTAAAAGACAGAAAAAATTGTTACATAGCATTAGGTTTAGTAAACACAATATATAACCTAATACCAGAAACATTCAAAGACTTTATTGCTGTGCCTAGAATAAACATGTATCAAGCATTACACACAATACTAATAGGAGAACAAGGTGTAATTTTTGAATCACAAATTTGCAGTGATGACATGAATAAAATATCAAGTTACGGAATACTTGCATATTTATCATTTATAAATAAAGAAAACAAAAGCAAAGAAGCAGAAAGAACATATATTGATAATCTAAAAGGAATACAAAATTCACTTGAATTCGAAAAACAAATCAAAAATCCAAAAGCATTTTTAAATACATTAAAGACAGAGCTATTTGAAGACGAAGTATATGTGTACACAAGAAAAGGAGATATAAAAGCACTACCTAAAGGTTCAACTGTAATAGATTTTGCATATAGTATTGACGAAAATTTAGGAAATCATATGAAGGGCTGTAAGATAAATAGCATAAATATGCCATTAACAACTGTATTAAAAAATGAAAATATAGTAGAAATTATCGGCGATGATAAAGGAACAGTTCCAAGCAGAGAATGGCTTGAATGTATAAAAACAGCAAAAGCAAAAAACGAGATATTAAAAATATTAGAAAAAAATGAAGAAAATAAACAGAAAAAAGAAGTAAATTTACAAATAGAAGCAAAATATAGAACAGGAATAGTTCTAGACATTACATTGTTTCTAAATAGTAAAAATATAAGTGTAACATACTTAAATTTAACAACAATTGAAAATGAAAAAGCAATAATAGAAATTTCAATTGAAGTAGATAATAAATTTAAAGTAGATGAAATAATAAACACAATAAAAGAAATAGAAAGTGTACAAAATGTTACAGAAAAAAATAAATTAATAGATATAGTTTGAAAAGTTACAGTTTAAAGAAAAAAGGAGGATAATGTTGATTATAAATTAACATTTAAATAACATGAAAATAAATGTAAAGAAAAATATAAAAGAAATTTTAGGCACAATTATTGGTGCACTATTAATGGCAATAGGAATTTCATTATTCTTACTGCCTAACAAGCTATCAACAGGGGGATTTTCAGGAATTGCAACAATTACATATTATTTATTTAAAATACCAATGGGAACAGCAATAATTATAATGAACATTCCATTCTTCATATTAGGATGGAAGAGAGTAGGAGGAAGTTTTGTTTTAAAAGCATTAATAGGAACAATAAGTTTATCTTTTTTTATTGATATAATAGATAGATTTGAACCAGTAACTTCGGACAAGCTTTTAGCAAGTATATATGGTGGGATAATAAGTGGAGCAGGAAGTGCTATTATATTAAGATGCAATTCATCAACTGGTGGAACAGATATGATATCATATATACTAAAATCATTTAAACCACAAATTAAATTAGGAAATGCAATTGTAATAGTAGATACAGCAATTATTGTTGCAAATGTAATTTTTCTTAAAACAATTGAAATAGGATTATATTCAGCAATTGCAATTTATTTAATGGGAAAAATGATTGATATATTTTTTGAGGGAATAGGCTTTACAAAATTTATTTTAATAATATCAGATAAAAGTTCTGATATTTCAGAAGAAATAGAAAATACACTTGAAAGAGGAGTAACGGGACTTTATGGAAAAGGCATGTATGAAAATAAAGAAAAGCTAATTTTAACTTGTGCTGCACCGAGAAGAGACGCCGCAAAAATAGAGATAATTGCTAAAAAAATAGATAAGAATTGTTTTATTATAACAATGAACGCAAGAGAAGTTTTTGGGAAAGGATTTAAATAATTATAATGAAAGAAGATTTGATAAAACAACAATATATATTGAAAAATCAAGATTCCTTTGAATTATCGCATATTTTTGAATGTGGTCAATGCTTCAGATGGAATAAAGAACAAGATGGCAGTTACACAGGCGTATTTAAAAATAATGTTGTAAATGTAAAAAAGTCACAAGATATAGTGTTTACTGGAGTATGTGAAAATAATAAAAATATTCAAGAAGTAGTTGAAGATTATTTTGACCTAAATAGAGATTATGAAAAAATAAAACTTGAGTTATCAAAAGTTGATGATAATTTAAAAAATAGTATACAATATGGAAATGGAATTAGAATTTTAAATCAAGATTTATGGGAAACTATTATTTCGTTTATAATTTCTGCAAATAACAATATTCCAAGAATAAAAGGAATAATAGAAAGACTATGTCAAAATTATGGAAATACTATTTGTTGGAACGAAAAAACTTATTATTCTTTTCCAACTGCTCAACAATTAGAAAATGTTTCAGTTCAAGATTATAGAAATATGGGGCTGGGGTTTAGAGATGTTAGGCTATATGAAACAACTCACATGATTTTAAATAAGGAAATCGATTTACAAAATTTACATGAAGAGTCTGATACTTTTAAAGTAAGAGAAGAACTTCTAAAGCTTTCGGGAGTTGGACCTAAAGTTGCTGATTGTATTTTACTTTTTTCTAGCCTAAAGAGATTTGATGTTTTTCCGATTGATGTGTGGGTTAGAAGAGTTATGAATGATTTGTACATAAAAAATGAAGATGAGACTAAAGTTAATAAAAATTTGATTGAAAAGATGGCTTACGATAAGTTTGGAGATTTAGCAGGTATTGCTCAGCAATATTTGTTTTATTGGAAAAGAGAAGCGTAAAGAATTATGTTGACAATTAAATGATTTTGATATAAAATAATTATGTAGATTGAATTGGAAAATTATAGAAGTTAAGTCGTTGGAGGAAGATATAAAATGAATGATAGTAGTAAAACAGAAACAAAAGAAACAAACGATGCTAAAACAAGACCTAGAGTAGTAAGTTTTACGTATAAAAGAAATTTAGAAGGAGAAGAAAAGATAGTACAAATACCTATTGAAGCTTATGAAAAAATGGATAAAACTCAAATAACTCAAGAAATGCAAGGATTTCCAGAGTATGTTTTAGATAATGGATGGAATGTTTCAATTGATGGAGAAGCTATGATAATAGAAAATGATAGATTGAGATTTTCTCAATCGGGAAATTCATATATTATTGTAGTTGTTAAAGGAGAAAAAACAGAATCATTAACCCTTTATATGACACGTCAAGGAATAGATAGAGGACTCAAAGTCAAAGTAGAAACAAGTGCTGGAATGGGATTTGATATTAATAATGGACCATATATAGAAAATGAACCAATTAAAATGCTTGACGAAAACGAATTTTTGACAACAATAAAGAGAGCGAGAATGAACGTAAGTTATATGGAAGTATACTCAGATGTTTTAGCTGCTTATGAATTGTTGAAACCTCTTAGAAAACATGGAATAAAAGTTGTTAATTATTCTATCTTAAAACAAATTATTGAAAATGAAGATTATTTGCAAGGCCTAAGTAAAGAGGAAATCGAATTACTAAAAAATAGTGATAGATTGAACAGCAATTTAACAAGATTAAAGGCTATTGGAAGAGCTGTAGATAATGCTAATAAGAATCTTAAAAGAGCAAGAAAAAACTTGGAGTATCAAAGGTTAGCGGAACAACGTTGTAAAGAAGAACTTTATGGCGACGTACTATAAAAATAGTAAAAAAGAATAATAAACGTAGATAGATTAGTAAAAAATGTTTAATACTTTAGCCATACTCAAAAGTATCTATATTCATCACTTGATATATTAAATAAAAACAAATAATATTAATGCTTATCGAAAGGACCAAACAAATGGAAAAAGAAAAAATAATAGAATTACAAAGAAAACTAGAGGCAAATGAAATAAAAATAGAAGACTTAACAGATGGAGAATTAATAAATCTATATGTATTATACGAAAAACAGATAGAAGAACAAGAAAAGCAAATAGAACAATACAAACAAGAATTAAAAAAATAATTAAAGAAGTAAAAGAAATAAACAAAAAGAAAAAACAAAATAATTAAAATAATAGAACAAAAACCGTGCAAAGGAAAAATCCAATGACGGTTTTTTGTTTGACATAAACGCCAAAATAAAAATTCAGTAATTAAAAATTAAAAATTAAAAATTAA
>JAFTFU010000118.1 GCA_017458285.1 Clostridia bacterium
AACAAAGAATATAATCTAAAAGTACAAGGTTCAATCGATTTCTTGTTAGATACAGAAAATTCAGACACCAATCAAGCAGGAAGCAAATATGGAACAATAACAGTTGCAAAAGAAATAAATAATAACAATTAAAGAAAAGGAAAAAAGTAATGAACATATTTTTTTATATAATAATATTCATAATGGGAATAACTTTTGGAAGTTTTTACACGCTTGCGGTATATAGAATACCAAAAGGGCAAGATATAACACATACCCACTCATATTGTCCAAATTGTGGAAACAAACTAGGTTTTTTTGAGTTAATACCAGTATTAAGTTACTTATGGTTAGGTGGTAAGTGTAAACATTGTGAAAAACAAATCAGAAAAAGATACATAATACTAGAAATACTATCTGGAATAATGTTTGTAGCATATGCTCTAGCATTAAATTTGGATGTATATAACTTAAGTTTAAATACTATAATCTCATTTGTATTTATAGTGTTATACCTAACAGGATTAGTATTAATTGCAGGAACAGATTTAGAAAATAAAAAAATAGAAAAGTCATTACTAGCTTATGAAATAATAGTTTCGCTTATATATATGATATATCTATATATAATAGACAAAGCTAGTATATATAGATATGCAATATATTTAGTAGCTCTAATTATATTATTAGTGATAGATAATATAACACTAAAGAAAAAAGCAAAAACAAGATATAGAACAAACATATTAATGCTTGTAATAATCATGATAATATTCACAACAGAATATATTACAATTCTATCTACTGCCACAGGGCTACTTGCAATGGCAGTGTACATCTTAATCAAAAAGATAAAAAATAGACATATAAAAACAAATAAAAAATTTGTTGAAGATATAAGACTAGGATTTGTATTATCAGTAACAAATATAATAATTTTCTTAAATTTTTTAATAGCAAGTAATATATGGATGTAAGTCAAGGAGGAAATATTTGATTAAATTCAAGTATACTAAAAATATGAATATAAAAAATAATAAGGGAATAACAGGTATAGATGTAACTGTAGCAATAATAATCATAACAATGTTTACAGGATTAATTGCAAGTATGTTCTATAATGTAGATGCATCAAGAAAAGAACTCGAAAGAAATTCAAAAGCTTCAGAAATTGCAATAACTACCATAGAACAAATAAAGCAAATGAATTATTCAGACCTTCCAGGAAGCGAAACTTCTACTAAAACAATAGAACAATTAAATCAAGAGATGAATCAAGCAAATAGTGAAGATGGATATAATATTGAAATTCAAATACAAAATTATAAAGATATAAAACAAAATCAAGATTTGGAAGATAGAGTAAAAAAAGTTAATGTGAAAGTAAAATATACATCAAACAATAAGCAAAAAGATGTTGAAATTTCAACGGCGATAGTTAAATAAAAAGATTACTTAACAGCTATAATCATAATGATTACCGAATTATTACTTTTTGATATTGTAAAAAATTGAAAGGATATATGGAAATGAAACAAAATAAAGGTATTACAATAATGTCTCTTATTGTATATGTAATAGCAATGACAATTGTAATAGGAATAATTGCAACTATAAGTACAAGATTTTATGGAAATGTAAATGAATTAAATGTTCAAACACAGTCTGTTGGAACGTATACAAAGCTAAACAGTTTTATTACAAATGAAATAAACACAAAAAATAATACCCCAATATATCCAAGCAAAAGTGACGGAAATGTTAGTTACTGTATATTTTCACAAACAAATAATCAATACATCTTTCAAAATAATGCAATATTTCAAAACAACGTAAAAATATGTACTAACATAGAAAGCTGCACATTTAGTTATAATGATGATAATGAATTAACAATAACTTATAAAACACAAAATGGAGAAGAATATACTAACACATATAAAATTGTAAACTACTAAAATGTAGGGAAAGGAAAAGTTATGGAAGTAAAAAAAAGACAACCTATAGGGATAGAACTTGTTAAAAGAGGAGTTGTAACAGAAAGCGACATTGAAGATGCAATTAATTATCAAAGAACTCATCCTAATGTAAAAATTGGAGAGGCGTTATATATTTTAGGCTCATGTGATAGAGAAAATCTAGCTGAAGCAGTTGGAGAAATAATTGGTGGAAGAGGAATTTTACTTAGACCACAAGATGTAAAATTAAATATATCAGAATACATTTCACCAGAAATGGCACAAAAAAATAAAGTAATTCCATTTGCAATTGAAGCAGGAAGAATAAAAGTATGTTTTGCAGATATAAGTGATACAAAAACAATAGAAACAATTAGACTTTTGATGTTAAATAAAGGTTTAATAATGGAAACATATGTAACATTTGAAAGTGTAATAAACGATGTGTTACAAAAATTAAACACAGTAAGAGAAATAGCTTCATCTGAAATTCAAGTTATAAATCAAGATGAACCAATGACTAAATTAATAGATGAAATTATCAGAAATGCAATGGAAAAAAGAGCAAGTGATATTCATATTGAACCATTAGAGAGCGAAGTTAGAATTAGATGCAGAATAGACGGAGAACTAATCACAACAGCTAGATTACCAAAAGAGCGTCAAAGTCAAATAATAGGTAGATTAAAAGCAATTTCAAATATGCATCAAGAAAAACAAGAATCTCAAGACGGAAGAATTTTATTATATAATGATTACAATATTCGTGTATCTTCACAAAAAAATATTTATGGAGAAAAATTTGTACTAAGACTTTTAAGAAAAACAGCAGATATACGTGACATTTTCGAACTTGGATATCCGGGTGATGAAAAATCACTTTCAAAAAGTGTTAATAAAAGAAACTCAATAACAGTAGTTGCAGCTCCAACAGGAGAAGGAAAGACAACAACATTATATAGTATAATAGACAAATTAAATAGTCCAGAAGTAAACATTACAACAATTGAAGATCCAGTTGAAATTAGAATTCCAGGGCTAAATCAAATAGAAATTGATGCAAAATCAACATTTTCAAGTTCTTTAAGAACAGTATTAAGACAAGACCCTGATATAATTTTAGTAGGAGAAATTCGTGATAAAGAAACAGCTGAAATTGCAATGCAAGCTGGACAAACAGGTCACTATGTACTATCAACAATCCATACAATAGATGCAATAGAAGTAATAACAAGATTAAGAAAAATCGGAATTTCAAATTATGATATTGCAAGTACCTTAGCAACAGCTATGTCACAAAGATTAGTAAGAAGACTTTGCCCACATTGCAAAAGAGAAAGAGATTTTACAGAGCAAGAAAAACAAACAATTACAAATATCGGAAACAGATATGGAGAAAGTTTTAACTTAGATGATGTGAAAACTTTTGATGCTGTAGGTTGTGAACATTGTAACAGAACAGGATATTATGAAAGAATTGGAATATTTGAAATACTAGATTTAACAGATGAAATAAAAGAGTTAATAATGCAAAACGCATCTAGTATAGAAATAAGAAAAAAAGCACTAGAATTAGGGTACAGACCACTTGTAGTTGATGGTATAAAAAAGGTTTTAAATGGAACAACAAATTTGAATGAATTAAATAGAAAAATATTAATTTTCTAAAATTAAATTCAAATGAAAGGAATGTAAAAGATATGGTAAACATGGATAAAATTTTAGAAACAGCAATTGAAAGAGGAGCATCAGATATACATTTAATCTCAAGAAATAAACCAATGCTAAGAATTCAAAGACAATTACAAGCATTAGAAGATTTTGAAGAACTTAAAGATGATGATATGGCAGATATATATGATTATTTAATAATGGGAAATGTGGATAAAGATAAAACATTTAATGAAACTAGAAAATTAGACACATCATATGTATATAAAGGAATACGTTTAAGGGTAAATATTTCTTTATCTGAAGGAGTACAATTATGCACTCTAAGAATTATAAAAAATGAATTACCACCATACGAAGAATTGGGAGTACCAGATGTAGTAAGAAGAATGACATATCAACCTCATGGATTAATATTAGTTACAGGTAAAACAAACTCAGGTAAATCTACAACA
This sequence comes from Clostridia bacterium, assembly GCA_017458285.1. Lineage (GTDB taxonomy): Bacteria > Bacillota > Clostridia > TANB77 > CAG-508 > CAG-269. The sequence continues at coordinate 4,064 of JAFTFU010000118.1, forward strand.
TTAAATGCACTTGTAAATTATATTAATGAAAATCAAAATAGAAAAATATTAACACTAGAAAGTCCAATTGAATATAAGCACCACTCAAAAAAATCATTGATAGTTCAAAAAGAAGTAGGAAAAGGACAAGATTGTTTAACTTACCATGACGGTGTAAAAAACTCCTTAAGAGAAGATTGCGATATATTAGTAATTGGAGAGATAAGAGATAAAATTACAATGGAAGCTGCTATAGAAATGGCAGAATCTGGACACTTAGTAATTGGAACTTTACACACAAAATCTTGTGCAGAAACTATAGATAGAATTATAAATTTCTATGAAATTAGAGACCAAGCACAAATGAAATATTTATTATCTTCTTTATTAAAACTTGTTTTATCACAAAGACTTTTAAATGGAAGAAATGGAGAATTAGTATTAGTCCCAGAAGTAATGGTTGTAGACAACATTGTAGGTGGAATTATAAGAAAGGAAAAAATTAGTATTGCTGAAATTGAAGATGCAATTCAAAGTGGTTCTGAAAAAGGAAGTATTGGATTAATAAAATCTTTAGCAGAATTATTTGTTCAAGATAAAATTACTCTTGAACAAGCAAAAGCTCAACTTGAAGAAAAGAATATTGAACTTTTAAATAGAACAATTATGCAATTAAAAATAAAATACAAGATGTAAATTACAAGGAAAGGAGGAAGCCTAATTTGATAGTAAAAATATACCTATAGATGTGGACACAATAAAAAAAGATACTTAAATATTGTGTGCATAGAAAAAGGTATAAAAACCCTAAAATGTAGAGAAAAGAAAAAGGAAAATATCAGATTAGCAATAAACAATGGCAATTTATAGGTATAGAGGAATAACCAGAAATGGTCAAATTATTTCAAATAAGGTCGAAGAAGCAAGCAGATTTACATTAATTAAAAAACTAAAAAGCAATGATATTATACCAATAGAAATAACTCAAACAGCCTATGGTGGAATAAGACGCCGCCAAGTAAAAAAAAGAAATACAAATGATATAGATGAAATAATAAAAAATGTAAATAACACAAAAATTGAACATACAGAAGCTAAAAAATTAACCTTAAAAGAAAAAGCAAATTTATACTTAGGAACAACAGATAAAGTAACAAATAGAGACCTTGTAATATTTACACAAGATTTATACATGCTAAAAAAAGCAAATTTTAACAACATTCATGCATTAGAAACTATAATTAAAACAACTGAAAATATGACCCTAAGAAGTATCTTAGAAGATATTTTAGCAGGACTAGAAAATGGTGAATACATGTATACAACAATGGAATATTATTCAAATATTTTTCCATTTATTTACATTAATATGATAAAAGTTGGAGAATTATCTGGTTCTCTTATGAAATCCTTGGAACAAGCGGTAGAATACTTAGATGATACAGATAGAATAAATAGAGAATTAAAACATATATTAGTTCCAAATTTACTACAATTTTTTGGTTTATTAATAATGTTAATAGTAGGAACATTGTTTGCAATTCCACAAATTCAAAATTTGTATGATGAAATAGGAACAGAAGCAACTCTTCCAAAAGTTACAATTTGGTTCCAAGGTGTTGTAAATATAATGATGCAATATTGGTTTATACCTGTTATTGTAATTCTTGCGCTAGTAGCAGCAATTATATTTTATATAAATACACCAAAAGGAAAATATAATTTTCATTATTTTAAGTATACAATGCCAGTTTTTGGAAAATTGATTTTTGCGTTAGATTTTTCAAGAGTATTAAAAGGATTGAAGTTAAACGTTGATAATGGAATGAGAATACAAGAAGCATTAGAAGTAAGCAAAAACGTTGCTAAAAATTATGTAATGCTATCAATTATTGAAACTTCTATAAATAACATGGTAACAGGTTATTCTTGGATAGACCCTTTCGAAAAAAGTGGATTGGCATCACCTATGATAACTGAAATGTTGGGGATTGGAATGCAAACAGATTTAACTGAAATGTTAGATAAGCTAATAGAATACATGGAAATTGATATACATGAACAACTTAATAAAATTATGAAAGTATTACCTCAAATTGTTTATGCAATTGTAGGTGTTGTATTAATTTTCTTCGTATTAGTTGTATTAGTACCTTGTTTGCAAGTATACATGGGAAATTTCTTGTTCTCAGCATATTTATAATACTTTTACCAGAGACAAAAGAACCGCAGCTTTGTTTCTGGTTTGTTTTTTTAATTATATATTTTGTCTAAATAGTAGCCACTAGTGACTGACATTTACAGAATATATATAATTTTAAAAATTAACATTTTGTCTAGATAGTAGCCACTTGTGTCTGCATTGGGAAAAAATATATACTTACAGAATATATATGAAAAGGAGGGTTAGTAGTAATACTAACAAGAAAAATTATGAAAATTGGAATAGATGTTGGAGGAAGCCATATAGCAGTAGGCTCAATATACGGTGGAAAAGTAGTAGAAAAAATAGAAAGAAAATTAC
>JAFTFU010000119.1 GCA_017458285.1 Clostridia bacterium
CCACCAAAGTTTTCTATAATTTCAGTTGCTTCATCTCTTGTGAAATTATCAAGACCTCCTGTTAAAACAAAAGTTTTTCCTTCAAATCTTGTATCTGTATTCTCTTCTTGTATATCATTACTTCCAGTGTTTACTCCTGCTTCTTGCAACCTTTTTATTAAATCTTTTGTTTGTTCTTGCTCAAAAAACTCTGTTATACTTCCTGCAACTATTGGACCTATTTCATCTATTGTTGCTAATTCTTCACTGTCTGCTACTGCTAATTTATCTATTGTTTTATATTTTTTGGCTAATATTTTAGCAGCTTTGCTTCCTACATGTCTTATTCCTAATGCTGTTATTAATTTATTTAGTGAGTTGTTTTTACTTTCGTCTATACTATTTTTTAGGTTTTGTGCGAACTTTTTTCCATTCTTTTTAAGTGTTTCTATGTCTTCTAATTTTAGATTATATATATCTGCAATATTTGAAATTAATTTGTTATCTAATAATTGCATTATGATGTTTTCACCTAATCCATCAATGTTCATGGCTTCTCTTGAAACAAAATGTACTAAATTTCTATAAAGCTTAGCAGGGCACTCAATTCCTGTACATCTAGTTGCTGCTTCTCCTTCTTCTCTTACCGCAAGTGCTCCACATACAGGACAGTTTGTTGGCATTTTAAATTCTTTTTCTTTTCCAGTTCTTTTGTCTTTATTTACTTTTACAATTTCTGGTATAACATCTCCTGCTTTTTGTATTACAACAGTATCTCCAATTTTCAAGTCTTTTTCTTTAACAAAATCTTCATTGTGAAGTGTTGTTTTTGATATTGTTGAGCCTGCAACCTTCACTGGCTCTAATATTGCCATAGGTGTTATTACTCCTGTTCTTCCAACTTGAAATGTTATATCTTTTAAAATTGTCTCTTTTTGTTCTGGCGGATATTTATATGCCACTGCCCATTTAGGGACTTTTGATGTTGTTCCTAAAATTTCTCTAAAACTTAAATCGTCAACTTTAACAACCGCTCCATCAATTCCAAACGTTAGATTTTCTCTATTTTTTCCGATTTCATTTATGGCATTAAATACTTCTTCATGTGTACTACAATATATTTTAACTGGATTTACATTAAAGCCTTGTTCTTCTAAGAATTTTAATTCCTCATAATGAGAGTTAAACTCTTTTCCTTCAATTTTTTGTACATTGAATATATAAATATCTAGCGGCCTTTTTTCAGTTATCTTACTATCTAACTGTCTTAATGAACCTGCTGCAGCATTACGTGCATTTGCAAATAATTCTTCTTCGTTTTCTTCTCTTTCTTGATTCATCTTTTCAAAGTCATCTTTAGATATAAAAACTTCTCCTCTTACAGTGATGTCTATTTTTTCTTTTATTTCCTTTGGAATTGTCTTTACAGTTTTTAGATTGTCTGTTACATCTTCTCCAACTTGTCCATTTCCTCTTGTTGCTCCTCTTACAAATATTCCGTTTTTGTATTCAAGTGCAGCAGATAGTCCGTCTATTTTTGTTTCTACTACATATTTAGCTTTTTCTATATTTTGTTCTGTGGCTTTTTTTTCAATTCGATTTAAAAATTCTTCAACTTCTTCGAAACTAAACACATCTTGCAAACTTTGAAGGGGAACTTCGTGTTCTACTTTTTTAAAACCTTCTTTTACTTTTCCTCCAACCTTTTGCGTAAGTGAGTCTTTTGATATAAATTCTGGATACTCTTTTTCCAAATTTCTTAATTCTACCATTAACATGTCATATTCAAAATCTGATATTTCTGGTTTGTCTTCGTTATAATATTTGTTTGCATGATATTCTGCTTGTTTTCTTAATTCTTCTATTCTTTTTTGGGCTTGTTTTTTTTCCATTTTAACTTTCTCCTTTTTGCTTAAAAGTTAAGTCTTTTGTTTATAATATAAAAAGCTCTTAAGGGTTGTGCTTTATCTAGTACTACTCCCCCTTAAGAACTTTTTGGTATATTAGCTATCTAAATCACATTTTGCAAGTATTATTAATCTTAGTTTTCCATCATCTGTACAAGTTTGTAATGATATTTCTCTTGCACCGTTTGTGTCTCTTTGTATCCAATCTGTATTAGATTGCTCTGTTTCAAATTTATCATAAATTGTGTATGTTAATTTTTGACCATTTAGGTCTGTAATGTATATTTTATCTCCTATTGATAATTTTTTGTTGTTTGCAAAGAATAATCCATTTCTGTAGTTATGTCCTAAAATTACCATGTTACCAGGTTGGTTTGCATCTGCTCCACATAATCTTGATACTGCAACTTGTAATGGTTTTACTCCATTTTCATTTAATATAGGATATGATACGTTCGTTTTTGGTATTTGTATTGTTCCTACTACTGTGTATCCTTGATATGTTTTTGTCTTTTTTGTTGAACTTGAACCTGAACTGCTACCTGATGATTGTATATCTAATCCTGTATTTTCTTCGCCTTGTTGTTGTTCTTCAATTGGATCTTCTGTTATAGCTGGTGTTTCTTCTGGTGTTGTTTCGTTTTCGTCATTTGCAAACGAATTTACAAATTCACTTGCTGATTTTTCATTTGAATAATTTGTGTATGTTTCAAAACAGAAATACCCAATTAATCCTAATACCGCTATTATTATTATAATTAATAATACTGTTAAAAATTTTCCATATTTACTCTCAGACATTTTCATTACCTCCTCTTTTGGTTACATTTTTCTCTTTTTTCCAATTAAATTAATTATACCATATTTTGAATGTTTATGCAATTGTTATCACATGTAATGTATTAAATTATTTTTTATTATAGGTATCGCAATTAAATATATATAAATAATTGAATACATACTATTTATGCATTAATGTGTGCTAAATTTGTTCCAGCAAGTAAATGAAAATGTATGTGCATTACTTCTTGACCACTATCTTTACCTGAATTTACTATTACTTTAAATCCATTTTCTTTGAATCCTTTTTCTTCTGCTATTTTATTTATTACTCCATATATTTTTGAAATTAATGGTAAGTCTTCTTCTGCTAAATGTGCAATACAATCAATATGTTTTTTTGGTACTACTAAAATATGAATTGGAGCTAATGGGTTGACATCGTTAAATGCTATAACTTCATCATCTTCATATACTATTTCTGATGGAATTTCCCTCTTTATTATTTTACAAAATATACAATCTTCCATTTTAAACATTCTTCCTTTCTCAAAACCTAACCACACGAATATCGCAAATTTAGTTACGATATTTGTGTGATTTTGCCTATCTTTTTTATTTTATAAGTACTGCCTTTATTCTTCTAATTCCTGATGAACTAGATTCTTCTTTCTTGATTTTAAATGTTCCCATGTCTCCTGTGTGCTCTACATGAGGTCCTCCACATATTTCTTTGCTAAAATCTCCTATTGTGTAAACTTTAACTCTATCTCCGTATTTATTGGTAAATAGACCTATTGCTCCTGATTCTTTTGCTTCATCATAGCTCATTTCTTCACATGTTACTTTTAAATCTCTTTGGATTTGTTCATTTACTAGGTCTTCTACTTTTTTAATTTCTTCTGGAGTCATTTTTTGTGGGTGTGTAAAGTCAAATCTTAATCTTTCTTCTGTTATGTTTGAACCACTTTGTTTTACATGGTCTCCTAATACTATTTTTAGGGCTTGATGTAAAAGGTGTGTTGCAGTGTGATAGCTGATTGTTTTTTCGTTTTGATCTGCTAATCCACCTTTGAATTTTTGCTCTGAACCTTGTCTTGATAGTGCTTGATGTTCTTTGTATAATTTTTCGAATTCATTTTTGGCTGATATTAGCCCATTTTCTCTTTCTAGGTATACTGTTACTTCTGGTTTGAAAACAAATGTAACATATAATTTGAATATAATTTCTCCAATTAAAGTATCTTTTCCTTCTTCTTTTAATTTATTCATTTGTTTTGTGAATTCTCTTTCTCCATGGACTAATGTTTTTTGGAATTTGTCTCTTTCTTCTATTATTACATTTTTTATTGTTTCTTTGTTTTCTACAAGTTCAGGATACATCTCTTTTAAGTTTTCAATGTTTAATTCTATTAGTTTTGGAAGTTCTTCTAGGTTGATTTGTAATTTGTTTAGATGTCTTATCATTCTACGAATTAGTCTTCTTAATACATACCCTCTGTCTATATTACTTGGTCTTCCTCCATCTGATATTATCATCATACTTGAACGTAAATGTTCTGCTACTATTCTTCTACTTTCAATCTCATCAACTTTTTGTAATTCTTCTAATTTTTCCATGATTGGTGCAAATATTTCTGTTTCATATGGTGTCTGTTTTCCTTGTAATAACATATTTACTCTTTCTAATCCTAATCCAGTATCAACATTTTTTTGTTCTAATGGTGTTATGTTTCCTTTTTCGTCTTTAAAAAATTCCATAAATACGTTGTTCCAAATTTCTACATATTTTCCGCAGTCACAATCAGGATTGCATTCAGGTGAACATTTTGGCTTTCCTGTATCATAAAAAATTTCTGTGTCACTTCCACATGGTCCTGTTTCTCCTGCTATCCACCAGTTATCTTTTAAGAAGTATATTCTTTCTTTTGGTATTCCTGCCTCTTGCCAATATTTAGCAGCTTCTTCGTCTTTACCTAATGTTTCGTTCCCTCCAAAACATGTTACAGATAATTTTTCTGCTGGAATTTCTAACTCTTTGGTTAAAAATTCATAACTCATTTTTATTGATTCTTCTTTAAAATAATCTCCTAATGACCAGTTTCCTAGCATTTCAAAATATGTTAAATGTCTATTGTCTCCAACTTCATCTATATCGTTTGTTCTTATGCATTTTTGATAGTCAGTTAAGCGTGTTCCTTCTGGATGCTTTTCTCCTAACAAATATGGTACTAATGGTTGCATTCCTGCTGTATTGAATAGTACTGATGGGTCATTTTCTGGAATTAATGGTGCTGATGGTATTATTTTGTGCCCATGTCTTTTGAAAAAGTTTAAATATTTGTTTCTTAGTTCTATTGCTTTCATAATTTTCCGTTCCTTTCAATGTGTATTTGATTTTTCTTGTGTAATTATACTTTAATTCATATAAAAAATCAAGTTAAATGCTATAATTTTAGTCATTAATTTAGAGATTTCTCGCCAAACTGTAGTAGCTTGTTTAAACCTGTTGAGTAAATGTATTTTTCATCTACTTTTCTTCCTAATGCGTCTTCTAATGCTCTTTGATACAATTCTAATTGAACTCTATATTTTTCTATCAATTTATCTTCTTTTCCTATTTCAACATAATCTGTTTTGTAATCCAATAACACAAGCTTGTCATCTTCATCAATAAAATACATGTCGATTATACCTTGTACTAAAATTTTTCCATCTACATCCTCATCATATAATTCGCTTATTGGAATATTTATATAAAAAGGCTTTTCTTTGTAGATTTGTTTTGCATTTTTTATTCTTTTATATATTGGAGAAAGCGTAAATTGGTAGATTTTTTGAACATTTATACTTTCCGCTTCTTTTTGCGTAATTATTTTTTGATTTTTTAAGTGTTCAATTAGTTCTACTATTCCTTGTTTTGTATATTCTTTTCTGTTATCTAGTTTTTGCATGCATAAATGTACTAGCGTTCCTTTTTGTGCTGCAGAAATTGTTTCTTGTTCATCTTCGCTTAAGAATTTTGGCTTTGAAAAAGAAATGTCTAGTTCTTCTTCTTGAATTTTTATTTTGCTTACAGATGTTTTTGTAGGAATTGTTGATAATATTTTGTTCTTATACTCAAATTCAAGTATTTTTCTTACTTCTTCATACTTGTCCTTTTTGCTTTCAATTGAATTTAACTTTTCAATTACATCTACTTTTTCATTTTTAGTAATTTCATTTTTTAAAACTTTATTCTTAGGTAATATTTCTAAAGAACAAATTTCTTCTAATTCTTTTTTATTATATGTATATACTGTAAGTAACCAATCTAAGTAGCTTTTGCATTTTTTTATTAGTATAGGGTTTATTTTATTTTGCAATTTTGGATATCTTTCTACTGATGATTCTATATCACCCAATTTTTTTTCAGTTCCATTTATTCTTCCTGTTATATATAGTTTTTCTTTTGCTCTTGTTAATGCAACATACAAAATTCTCATTTCTTCTGATAAGTTTTCTAGTAATAATTTATTTGCTATTGCTTTTTTTGATAAAGTATCAAATTCAATTTTTTTATCATAATCTATGTATTTTACGCCTATTCCTAAATCTGAATGCAATAAAATATTTTCCTTTATATCTTGCTGATTAAATTGCTGAGCTGTATTTACTAAAAATACAACCGGAAATTCTAATCCTTTACTTTTATGAATACTCATTATTCTTACTACATCTTCGTTTTCGCCTATTATCTTTGCTGAACTTAAGTCTCCACTTCCTGTATGGATTTTTTCTATAAATCCTATAAAATTAAATAATCCTTTAAAACTTGCTTTTTCATACTCTTTTGCTCTCTCAAATAATATTTTTAAGTTTGCTTGTCTTTGCAATCCATTTGGCATTAATCCAACATAATTGTAATATCCTGTATCAACATAGATTTTCCATATTAGCTCATCTAATGCTAAGTATTCTTTTTCTTGTCTCCATTCCTCTAAGCTATCTAAAAATAAATCGATTTTGTTTCTAAGCGTTCCTTCACTGTTTATTCTTGCTTTTAGCAATGTATTGTAAAAATTATCGAACTTATCACTTAAGCGTATTTTTATTAAATCATCATCTGTAAATCCGCCTATATTTGACCTTAAAACTGCTACTAAAGGGATGTCTTGAAGTGGATTATCTATTATTTTTAACAAGCTCATTATTGTTTGAATTTCAATTGTTTCAAGATATTCTGATGATGCATCAGTAAAAACTGGAATTCCGCGTTTTTCTAGTTCTTTTTCATATACAGTTGCTTTTATTTTAGTTGACCTTAAAAGTATTGCAATGTCTTTATATTTTATATCTCTAAATTCTTGTTTTTTTGTATCACATACTTGAAATTTTTTGGCAAGTAATTCTTGTATTTGGTTTGCTACTAGATTTGCTTCAATTTCAATATCTTCCACATATTCTTCTATTTCTTGAGTTTCATCATCTGTGTTATAATCTTCTGGTTTTAAATTTGCATTTTTTAAAGACTCTTCTTGTAATGTTTCTTGGTTATTTTGTTCTTCTTTAAACTGTTCTTGAGTTTCTTTTGTATCTACTACTTTTATTTCTATTTTTAAGTTTTCACTGTTTTGCTTGTATTCTGCACCTAAGTTTAAAAATTCGTCTTGGTTATAATCTATTTCCCATGGGTTTTCTGCCATAATACTTTCAAATACGTTATTTGTAAATTCTAGCACATTTTTTCTACTTCTAAAATTTTTAAATAATTGTATTTTTAAATCGTCATTTTCTTTCTTATTTTCTTTTAATTTATATGTTGTGTATTTACTGTAAAATAGGTCTGGCCTTGCTTGCCTAAATTTATATATACTTTGTTTTATATCTCCTACCATGAATATATTTTTTTGATTTGATATAGAACTTAATATATATTCTTGTAACATGTTACTGTCTTGATATTCGTCTATTGCTATTTCTTTATATTTTTCTTGATATTTTTTTGCAACTTCAGTTTGTTTTATTTTTCCATCTTCTTTTTTTACCAATATTTTTAAAGCAAGATGTTCTATATCATTAAAGTCTAAGATGTTTTTTTCTCTCTTTGCTTTTGCAAATTCTTCTCCAAACTCTAATATGATGTTTTTTAATTTTGTAAGTGTTTCAAACATGTCTTTTATGTCTTGATTTGCTTCTTTCGAATTGCATTGTAATATCTTTTTGTTTATTCTCTTTTTTACACTGTCTCTTGCTTCTTTTGCTTTGTCTTTTAACTCTAGTGTGCTTTTGTTTCTTGGCCATTTTATAAATTCTAGGTTTTCTCCTACTGCATATGCTTTATCCCATGTGTCAAGATTTTGCTTAAAAGTTTCTAGCTCTCCTATGTCATTTATGATTACTTTTCTATTTTCTTCTAATTCCTCATATCTTGAAAGTTTTTTTGCTTCTTCTTTTAATATTGTTATACAATCTACAATTTCATCTTCTAGGTCTTTTAATAGGATTTTTCCCCACTCAGTTTTTGAAAAATCTTTTTCTATGTCTTGTATGTTAAATTTTTCTGTTTGCTCTTCTAGCCATTCTTCTGGATAAGGATTACTTTGTATGAATGTATATATTTTTAAAATTAAGTTTCTTAATGGTTCATCATTTCTGTAATCTGAATAGTTTTGAATTAATTTTGCAAAGTCTTCGTCTTCTGCTATGTATTTTTTTTCGAATATGTCTTCTAATATCTCTTGCTTTAATAATTCTACCTCTGCTGTATTTGCAATTCTAAAATTTGGAGAAATGTCTAATTCAAAAAAATTGTTTCTTATTACATCTAAACAAAATGCGTCAATTGTGCATATACTTGCTTTGTTTAGCAAAGTAATTTGCCTTTGTAAATTTGGATTTTCTTCTTCTTCTAGTTTGGCATATATTGCTTTTAAGATTCTTTCTCGCATCTCTGACGCTGCTGCATTTGTGAATGTTACTACTAGTAATCTGTCTATATCTATGTTTTCACATATTATTTTGTTTATTATTCTTTCAACTAATACTGCTGTTTTTCCACTTCCTGCCGCTGCTGCTACTAATATGTTGTTTCCTTTTTCGTATATTGCTTGTTCTTGTTCATTTGTCCAATTCATTAAACTTTTTCTCCTTTTACATTTTAAGTCAATTGGAGTAATAATCCAATTGACTTTTTGTTTTTTTTAGATAACCTTATAAGCTGTTTTTTTATTGCATATTTTGCGTCATTTTATTTTGTTTTTTATATTTCCTCTTTTCGTAGTTCGTATTTTTTATTACAAAATCTGCATACTGTTTCGATTTTATCTTCACCATTAAATAAATATTCTTTATCTTCTTCTCCTAAGCTTCTAATTCCTTTTAAAAATTTTTCTTTGTTACAATTGCATTCATATTTTGGTGTGATGTCTTTTAGTAATACCATTAGATTGTCGTCGTTTGTAACGGTTTCTGCAATTTGTTGTAGGCTCATTTCTTTTTCAAGCATCTTGGTTATTGGCTCTGCACTTGCAAATGCTTTTTCTATTTGGTCTATATCTTCTTCTGTTGCATCTGGCATTAGTGTTATAAAATATCCTCCTGCTTTTTTTACTCCATTTTGGTCTACTAAAACGCCTAAAGCTATAGCACTTGGTGTTTGCTCTGACTCTGCAAAATATTTTGTAAAGTCTTCGGCAATTTCTCCAGTTGTTAGAGGTATAACTCCAATGTATGGGTCTTTTAATCCTAAATCTTTTATTACATATAAAAATCCTTCTTGACCAACTGCTCCTCCTACATCTAATTTTCCGTTTTCTTTTAATGGTACATCAACTGTTGGAACTTCTACATATCCTTTTACTGATGGTTTTGCATCTACAACGCATGTAACCATTCCTATTGGTCCATTTCCTTTTATTTGTAAGGTTATGCTTTCATCCTCTTCAGATAGTCTTGTCCCCATGATTGCTCCCATTGTTAATAACCTTCCTAATGTTGCGGTTGCAACAGGGCTTAAGTCGTGTGTTTTTCTTGCTTCTTCTACTAATTCTGTAGTTTCTGCACATATTATATTAACTCTTCCTTCACATGCTAAGTATTTTTTTATTGAATCCATTTTTATTTTCCTTTCCTATATTTTTTCTACATAAATTTCGTCATTTACTGCAATTACAGTGTATTTGCTTAAGTTTGGAATTGCTTTTATATCTTCATATTCACTGTATTCTAAAATTTGTTTTCTTGCTTCTTCTTGTTTTTCTTTTAATTTGTTACTTTCATCTTTTTTTAAGTATTTAAATTCTATCATTACAGATTTATAGTTTTTACTATA
>JAFTFU010000015.1 GCA_017458285.1 Clostridia bacterium
TACAAAAAAGAATATGGATATGAAGCATTAACAGAAATAATCAAAAAATATAAGCTAGCAGAATTAAAATATGTACAAGGAGAAGAAAAACCTTGTTACGTAATAATTGATGATGAAATAAATGAAATATATGAAAAAGAAAACTTAGCACTATCATTTGATGATAAATTAAATGTATTAGTACATAGAATATATCAACACTATAAAGGATACAGTACAATTGATGAAATAAGAGACATGAACATAGACGGTATATCAGGTGGTGTATCAGGTTTACCAGAAAGCTTCTTAAGCCAAGTAGCTCAAACAGATGAAGACTATTTAGAACAAGTAGCAGACTATAAAGTACCACGTTCTTGTGACAGTATATGGATCTTCTTCCAAGGTAAATCAATCCGTTTAGCATTCTTATCATTTGGAACAGAAGCAGAACTAAAAAGAGTATGCCAAAACATATACAAATACAACAACCCAGGACAATTATCAGACACAAATGGTTACAAAATCAATGAAATGAAAGACGGTTCACGTGTTGTTGTAGTAAGACCAAGCATGGCAGAATCATGGGCATTCTTTGTAAGAAAATTCGACGTTAAGAGAGCAACACTAGAACAAATTGTATATCAACCAGGATACGAAGATGCAATAAGCTTACTAAAATTCTTAGTAAAAGGAGCAAGAATACTATCATTAACAGGAGAGCAAGGTTGCGGTAAAACAACCATGCTTATGGCTATGATAGAAAACATATACGAAACAATGAACATCCGTGTTCAGGAAACAGCATTCGAATTACACTTAAGAAAAATTTATCCAACAAGAAACATCTTAACATTTAGAGAAACAGAAACAATATCTGGACAAGAAGGATTAGACGTACAAAAGAAAACTGACGGTACTGTAAACATTATAGGTGAGGTCGCAACTGACCCCGTAGCATCATGGATGATACAAGCTGCACAGGTAGCATCAAAATTTACATTGTTTACTCACCACGCAAAAACATTTCCAAACTTAGTAACGGCACTACGTAACTCAATGTTAAGAACGGGTGTGTTCAAAGATGAAAAAACAGCAGAAGAACAAGTTGTACAAGTATTAAACTTTGACATACACTTAGTAAAAGACTTTAGAGGAAAAAGATATATAGAAAGAATAACAGAATGTATACCAGTAGAAGAAAAAAATGAATACACATATGACCACAGAAAAGAAAAAACACTAGAAGGAAAATTCGATAAATTCTTTGACAACGTAACACATTTCTTTGAAAAAACAACAGAAAGACAACTATATGTATATAGAAACATATTAGAATATGTAGACGGAGAACTTGTAATAACAAATCCAATATCTGACAAAAACTTATATGAAATGAGAATCAACATGAATGATGATGACGCAAAAGAATTTGACGAATTTGTTGACAGACAATGGGGAATAAAAATTGAAAGTCCACTAGAAAGAGAACAAAGACTAAAAAGAGCACATGAGCAAGAACAAAAAGCAAGAGCAGAACAAAATACAGAAGAAAAGAAAACAGCAAAAAGAGGAAGAAAAACTAAAATAACAGCAGAATAAAAGGAAAAATGGAGGTGTAGCATATTTATGAATATGACATATTTTATTGCAATAATTGCGGTACTATTTATAGGCATAATTATTGCATATGTAATACTAAATAAGAAAATGCAAAAAACTGAATATGCTCAAATAAAGAAGTTACAACAAGGTACAAAAGCAGAAAAAATGTCTTCAGAAATACTTCTTCAAAAATTGTACCTATTATACTCAAAAACTCCATTTTTTAAAGGATATATCTTAAAATTAAGAAGAAGAATTGAAATAATAAATGTTGATGATGAGTATACAACAAGAAAAGAAGCAGCAAAAATACTAAACAGAGCATTAATAGTATTATTCCTATTATTTGCACTAACTACACTTATGGCACATAGAAGTCCATTACTAATGAGCATATTATTCTTATTTGAATTATTTATATTTAACTCATATATAGATGATTTAACAAACAAATTAGATGATAAACTATTAGAAGAACAAGTACAATTCTTCTCAGAAATAAGACATGCATACCATGAATTCAACATGGTTGAAGAAGCAATATACCAAGTATCATTAGATGATGAAAAGGTAATATCAAAACAAGGTGAAAAGATATATGAAATATTAATATCTGATGACCCAGAAACAGAACTTGAAAAATACTATGATGTTGCTCCAAACAGCTACTTGAAAGAGTTTGCGGGAATATCATATTTAACAAAAGAATTTGGAGATAGAAAAGAAAATGGAACTTCTTTATATCTTAAAAATATAAACAATATAACACAAGAAATGCAATTGGAAATTTTAAAAAGAGACAAGCTAAAACACGTATTCCAAAGCTTGACTGTAATATCAATAGTTCCAGTATTGCTATTAGAACCATTAAAAAATTGGGCAGTTGGAAACTTTTCATTCACAGAAAGCTTTTATAAAGGTAAAGCAGGAATGATAGTACAATTGTTGATTGTAGTATTAACATTAATATCATACTTATTGACAAGAAAATTAAAAGATAGTGGTTCAACATACATAGACACAAGAAACACACAAAATCCATGGCAAGAAAGAGTATACAAAAAGACTAAAAAAATAGTAGATTTATTTATACCAAAGCCAGGAACAGCAGAAGACAGAAAATTAAAAGACTTACTTAAAGATTCAGCATCAAAATTAAAAATGAATCATTTATATGTAAATAAACTTTGTTTGGCTATATTAACAGGAATAGTATCAATACTATTAATATTTTTGCTACATCATATTGCAGTACAATATGTTTACGAAGAACCAACTTCAGATTATGACTTAATTGGAGGGCTATCTGAAAAAGAAAAAGCTAAAGCAGACGAAGTAACAAAAATACATAACGTTTTTTTGGATATGTTTAAAGGTAAACCAAATGTAACACAACAAATGGTTGAAAATGCAATGGCACAATCACAATATTATATAGAGGCAGAACCTGAAGAAATAACAAAACAAGCAAAAAAAGTAATGGATAAATTAAAAATAGTAAATAACGAATCTTTACAATGGTATGATTTACTTATAGATTTTCTATTTGCATATATAGCATATCAAGCACCAACATGGTTATTATATTTACAAAAAATCATGAGACAACTTGAAATGGAAAACGAGGTAATGCAATTCCAAACAATAATATTAATGCTTATGAAACTAGAAAGAATAAATGTAGAAATGATATTGGAATGGTTAGAGAGATATGCAAATATCTTTAAAGAACCAATCAGCAAGTGCGTTAACAACTACGAAGCCGGTGGTTGGGAAGCATTAGAAGAATTAAAAAATACTGTATCATTTGAGCAATTTATAAGAATAGTAGAAAGCTTACAAGCAGCAGTAGAAAAAATTCCAATTAGAGATGCATTTGATGAACTTGATGCAGATAGAGACTACTACCAAGAAAAGAGAAAAGAAGCTAATGATAGACTTATTTCTAGAAAAGGTATGATGGGTAAAGCAGTTGGTTTCGCACCACTTGTAGTAATATTTGTAGGATACTTAATTGTACCACTAGTATTTATCGGTATGACAGCAATGGGAAGCTCATTTAGTAGTTTATCTTAATATAAAACTGCTCAAATAGAAAAGAACTCTTTTTGAGCAGAA
>JAFTFU010000120.1 GCA_017458285.1 Clostridia bacterium
AATAACACAACATTTTTATCCTTATTTTCATCAAGAAATTTCTCATATTTATCATTTTGTTTATACCACAAATCGTCTTGAATAAAATAACCATCTTTTCTTAAATTTGGCTCCATATTTTCGCCACACACAGAACATACTGGAACTAAATTTGTAGGTACTTTTAAATCGCTATCTATATTTTCTAACATGTTATCCACTAAATCTTTATTAGGATAAAGTTTGTTATGACATCCCATTGAACATTGATTTAGAGCATAACTACCTTGTACTCTGAATATTTTATTTTTATCAAATCCTGTCTTATAGAATTGGTCATCTACATTTGTTGTAATTATAAAATATTCTTTATCTTTAACGGCATCAAATATTTTTTTATAAAGTTCAGTTCCCTTTCTTCCTGTATTAGCAAAATCTATATGTTTTGCCCAAACTCCCCAATATTCTTCTTGTGTAGGATAATTGTAAAAAGATGATGAATATAAATCAGTAAATCCATATTTCTTTATAAATGGCTTAAATTCTCTTTTAAACTCATCTCCTGCATAATCTATTCCTGCTGCAGTTGATAGACCACTTCCAGCACCTATTAAAATGCAATCCGCTTTATTTATTAACTCTTTTATATCATTTAATGTTTTGTTCATATATCATCACATCCTCTATCTCCCATAGATTAAATACAACTTTATCAATTTTATCTTTATTCTCATTTATAAATTCATCTACAGATTTTATTGCAATTTGACTTGCTTTTGTCTTTGGAAATCTAAATACTCCAGTTGAAATACAAGGAAATGCAATTGTTCTTATTCCATTATCTATTGCAAGTTGTAAGGAATTTTTATAACAATTTGCAAGTTCTATTTCTTTTTGATTTGTAACTTCATTTTCAATTATAGGTCCAACTGTTTGAATAACATATTTAGCAGCCAAATTATAACCTTTTGTTATTATCGCTTTTCCTGTTTCAAGATTATAATTTATCTTTTTCATAATTTCATTACAAGCTATGCGAAGTCTTACTCCTGCAAATGTATTTATTTGATTGTCTATGCAATTATGATTAGGAATAAAACAACCTAGTCCTTGTGAATTTCCGCTATTTACTATGCTATCAATTTTTAATTTTGTTATATCTCCTTGCCATAGGCAAATCTTATCACTATTAACTATACTAGAATTATTATATTTCTCTTTAATAGTTTTTATATCATTTACATTAGTTATATTTTTCTTTTCTAATTCTTTTTGCAAATACTCATCTTCTGTTTTCAAAAAATCTTCTGAAATAGGATTTGCTTGTC
Organism: Clostridia bacterium; assembly: GCA_017458285.1. Classification (GTDB taxonomy): domain Bacteria; phylum Bacillota; class Clostridia; order TANB77; family CAG-508; genus CAG-269. The sequence continues at coordinate 1,308 of JAFTFU010000120.1, forward strand.
TAACATTAACTAACGCTCTATATAATGATTTCTTGTCTCTATTGCTATAATCAAAATTTTTTCTACCAGATTCATTTAATAAATATTCTATTAAATAATCTATTTTTTCCATGTTACCACCTTCTACAAAATAAGACTGAGCCATCAATCTCAGCCTTAAATTTTATTTTTTGTCTTTATATTTGTTTCCAAACTCTTTCATTAAATCAATTATAGGCTTTAATTCTTCTCCTTTAGCACTTAATGAATATTCTACTTTTGGAGGAACTACAGCATAAGTTTTTCTATTTATGATACCATCATTCTCCATCTCTCTTAAATTTTCTGTTAATACCTTTGCAGATAGTATATACTTTTGCCATAATTCATCTTCCTTCCTAATTACATAGCTTTTGCAACAATATCTCCACCTGTAGTTTTCATATCTCCAGTTTCCTTGTATTATATAATAAACGACTGATAATTTTGGACTCATTATCAATCAGCCCATTTTTTTCTTTAAATTTGTTCATAACATCAAAATAGTGCGTACTTCTATGCTTTAACTTTTTTATTAATATATAAAGTATATACTAAACATACAGTAATTAGTATAGTACTACTTATTATACTGCTATCACCTGTTGCAAAAACACTAAGTGAATTAAATAATCCGTGGAATATAATACATGGAATTATTGATTTGCTTTTATAAAATATTATTACAAGCATATATCCAATTGCTATTGCATAACATACTTGCATAAGTGTTGGTAATAAATCAGCACCATTTAATAAATTAACAATATGTCCGATTCCAAATGTAATAGAGCTAACGATAATAGCTGATTTAACATTATTTTTTTCCATCATTTTAAATAAGAATCCTCTAAAAATCATTTCTTCAAGAAATCCCACATTTATCATTGTAAGTATATGAAATATAATTTCATTTGTTGTATTATTTATATGAATACCTCTTCGCAAATTAAAAAGCGAAATTATGAATAACGGAATAAAATATAAGAACTTTTTTGAATCATTAGGTCTAGTAATACCATAATATTTTACTCTCTTAAGCAATATAATTAATATAATCAAAAAAATAGACAATATTATATTAATTATAACTGACTGATAACTTAATAATCCAAAATTTTGCATTATATATGAATTGGCAACAACATATATGATAATTAATGCAATTGCAAATAATGTTTCATGTTTTTTAAATATCTTTTCCATTTTATCAACTCCTCTTAAAAATTATTTCATATAAAAAACTTTCTCTAATATTTTTATACATTCTTTTTCTTTATAAGTCATAGAATTATTGGCAAGTAAACTTGCTATTCCATGTGCTGTAATAAAAAGTATTGTAAACTTTTCTTTAATTTGATTACCACTTACGTTTGTTTCTTTTTGAACTATATCAAATATACTTTGTAGATTACTCTCATTGTTATCAATCAAATCTTTAAAATTAAAGTTTGAAAATTTATTGCTTTGAAATAAAAATTTAAACATATTTTTTTCTTCATTAGCAAATTTTATATATTGTAAACCGATACTTAATAAAGGATTTATATTATTTTCTTTCATCAAAAATTCAGAATGATATTTATCAACCATTGTGTATAATTCTTCTTTTAACATATCCATATTTTTATAATGATACATTATCGGTTGTGTAGAACAGCTTAATTTATTTGCAATATTTCTTACATTCAAATTTTCAATTCCATCTTTCCTAATTAATTCTATACTACTTTCTAATATCATTTTTTTAGATATTTTTGGAATTGGTGGCATTTTATACTCCTTATTTATAACAATTGTTATATAACATCTGTTATTATATATTAAAACAAAATAAAAAAGCAATAGAATTTTTTAAATTTCTATTACTTTTTTGTGCGTAATATCAAAATATTGTGAACAAGACAATATTAACTTATTATATTTTAAACGGAACAAATCACTTGACTTGCTCCGTTGTCTTAAAGGAATATTCTATTTTGTTTTGCTAATCCAGTTCATAATATAATCTTCTGCCTCACGAGCAACCTTCTCTGCCTCTGGAGACTTACTTGTCTTATTCTTATCGTGTAATTTTTCATATTCAGAGTTATTTTCTTCTATAAATCCGTGTAAAACATTTTCATATATTTTTATAGCAGTATTCACACCATTTTCATTCAATACTTTTTCATAATCAAGAGAACTTTTTCCAATTGGTTCATCCCCTGCAAGTATGAATAATGCACTAGGTATTGTTCGTTTTTGTAAATCCGTTAAAGTATTATATTGTTCTAAAATATCACTCAAAAAAGCATAACACAATATTTGACCTTTAATGTTTACATTCTCCTTATGAAGTTGTAATGTACTTGCCATTGCATAATATCCACCTGCTGAATATCCAAGTATAAATATATTATCTATGTCAATATTATATTTATCTGAATTGGCTATAAAATATTTCACGGTGTCTTTTATCTCATCTATTGCATATTGCTTATCATAATTATCATTTAGTAATTTGTAATTAACTGTAACAACATTAACATTCCAAGTTTTTGATATTCTATCGCTTTGAGTATCTAATGTATCAGCATCTCCTGCAATAAATGCTCCTCCGTGAATATTTATAACTAAAGGTAGCTTTTCATCTCCACTTCTAATATAAACATTTACATCTATATCTTCTTTGTTATCCCTACTGATATATAAATGTTCTCCTATCAATTCTTCATCAGATTTTACCATTGCCATTTGATCTTCTGCTTGAATTTTTTGGTCTTTAACTATTTTAATTACTAACAATATAACTAATACTAAAATTACTATAAGAATAATCCCTAATACTTTTAACATTTTTTTCATAGCTATCTCCCTTCTTGACTAATTTATAAAGATATGTTATATTTCTAACAAAAGTTATTATACAAAATATTACATAAATTTACAATACTTTTTTAAGAAGTGTTAGAAAGAAAGGATTTTTATAACAAATATGGATATAAGGGTTGAACAATCAAAAAAAGTTATAGCAGAAAGTCTAATATCCTTAATGAAAAAAATAAACTTTAATTCTATAACA
>JAFTFU010000121.1 GCA_017458285.1 Clostridia bacterium
AAGAAAGGATGGTGCTTGAAATGAAGATAATTAAAGAAGAACTACGATTTGAGGAAAACTTAAAGAAAAGACTAGAATTTATATGTGAGTTCTCAAAGGTTACTCCTACTTTTGTTAATGGTAGTATAAGAAAAATTGAGAAAACCAATATTTCTTATATTGAGCCACATAGAGTAATTGTAAAAGATACTACATTTCTGGTCTTTAACTATTCTAATGATGTTTATATATCCAATCTAGCAAAGAAGATAAAATTATCTGATTTAGAAGATTATATAAACAGCATAAAATAGCTAAAAATTTGACATTTCTGAAAATCGTGATATAATACTAACAGTAAATTACTTATGTTTACTTGTTGGGAGTGATTATATGTTTTTGTTATTTTGTAAGAAAATATGTATTAAAATAAACAGATTTAAGAGATGTCAAGAATAACTTGTGTGTGTTCTTTGATGTCTCTTTTTTGTTAGGAGGTTTATAAATTGAGTGAAGAAAAGAAAAAATGTGGTTTGTATATGAGGGTTTCTACTGAAGATCAAGCTCGTGAAGGTTTTAGCCTTCCAGAGCAAAAAGAAAGATTAGAAGCTTATTGTAAGTTTAAAGATTATGAAATTGTAGATTACTATGAAGACGCAGGAATAAGTGCAAAAACTGGAAATTTTAGACCAGAGTTTGAAAGGCTAAAAGAAGATATTAAATCTAAAAAGATAAATACAGTTATTTCTCTAAAATTAGATAGATTTACAAGAAGTATTTATGATTGGGAAGAATTTATAACTTTTTTAGAGGAAAATGATGCTTATATAGGTTGTGTTAATGATGATATTAATACAACTACTGCAAATGGTAAAATGGTTTCAAGACTTTTAGTTAGTGTAAGTCAAAACGAAATTGAAAGAACTAGCGAGAGAACTAAAATAGGTTTAGCAGGTGCAATAAAACAAGGTCATATACCTCATATTGCTCCATTAGGATATAAACACGAAAATAAAACTCTTGTCATAGATTATTCAACAAAAGATGTAGCATACAGAATTTTTGATTTGTGCTACAATGGATATTCTTACAAAAAAATAAGTAATCTATTTAATGAGGAAAAAGTTTTAGGTAAAGATAATTGGAGAGATTCAACAATACAAAATATTATTCAAAATGAAATATATAAAGGAGACTTTGTTCACGGAAAAAGAACTAAAAATCCTACTTATTACGAAAATGTTGTTGAGCCTATTGTATCTAAAGAAATGTGGGAAGATTGTCAAATTCAGAAAAAGAAAAATGCAAGAAGATATCAAAGAACATTAACTTATCTTTACCTACAAAAACTAAAATGTCCCAAATGTAATCGCATTTTAGGTGGTAAAGCAACAACAAAGAAAAATGGAAAGCCCTACTTCTATTATTATTGTAATGATTGTAAAATTTCTTTTAAGGAAAATCTTATAAATGAATACTTTAATCAATTTATAAATGAACTTGTAGAATATGACTCTGTTGTAAATCAATTTTTCTTACCTATGATAAGACAAAAATTTGATGAGCCTAAAGAAGAACTTGAAAAAGAAATTATTAAGCAAAATGAAAAACTTGAAAGAATTAGAAAAGCATATATCAACGGAGCATTTGAATTAGACGTTTATAACAAAGAAAAATCTATTGTTGAAAATGCTATAAGCAATTTACAAAGTGAACTTGATAGTACAGATTGTGTAGAAGAATTAAGATTTACACCAAGAGATATTTTATTAAAGAGAGATATAGACTTTATTAATAAAATAAAGTTAAACAAAGAATATGAAGAAAAAACTAAAACATGGAAAGACTATACTCGTGAAGAACAAGCCGAACTTATTATGAAATATGTTGATGATATTGAACTTACTTTAGTTGGTAGTGAAGTCGTTGTTAAACAAATAAACTTTAGAGATTCAATTTGTAAACCTTGTCAGGAATTATATGATAACGGATATATTGATACAACAAAGCCTATGTTATTAGGAAATGTTTTAGGAAGTGTCAGATTTAGTAACTATTTGCCTGAGGAAGAAGTTGGCGAAATTATAATGAGATTAAGACAATATTATGATGTAAGTTTTGCAGAGGCAACTTACTATGTAGATAAGCAATGTTTCTATTTTAACTTTGCTGAAAATAATAGTGCTATTGTTAGGGTATTCCCTTTACAAGACTATTATAAATTAGATCCAGAAGGTAAAATGCCAACTTATGAATTTGGAATTATCTATATCAATGAAGAAGATAAATTCCAAATGCAAGATATAAATTCAGCATTTGACTTTATACCAGATGAAACAAACGATAGTGTAGTTTATATGAAAGAGCCTACGCTTATTCCAATAGGTGTAAAACCAGTAAAGTACGACGAAGAAAATGCTGAATAATTGTTGCGACTATAAATGTACCTCTGCTATGTTGCAACAATCAAATTAACGTGACACGTTTTGTTTTTACGAAGTAAAAATGAAAGTGGCGATAGTTAATTTGAATAAATTTTATCCCATTGGAAGAAAATTTATTGCCTCGCAGAGCCCCCGAGTTATGATAGTATGTCATAACTCATAGGGGGTTAGGACTTATGACAAGGTCAAAGTCCTGTGCTTCGAAGCAAGTTCAAGGAGGTGCTTATATGGAACAAGAATTAGCTTATTCTTTTCACTTGGGTAGTGATAAAAATAAAAGTAAATTAGCAAAGAAAGTATCAAAAGGAAATGTATCAGGGACTACTTCTTTTTCAAATAATGCTATTCAAAATGCAAAAGGATTATCAAAAGTAAACAAGCACAACTTACGAGATTATGATAATCAAAGAGAACTTATTACAACTATATATGGAACTAACGATATTGTAGAAGATGTTAAGCAAGTATATTTAGATGAATTTGAACAAGCTAGAATTGAATATAATAGCAAAACAAGAGCTGATAGACAAATCAAAGATTACTTTCAAAAGGTGTGCGATTCTCAAAATGATATAGCTTGTGAGATTATTATTGAACTTGGAGATATGGATTTTTGGCAAGATAAAGACAATGAATATAGATATAAAATGACTGATGTATATAATGAGCAAGTTCAGGAATTATCTAAACTACTTCCTGATTTCAAAATTGCTAATGCTACAATTCATTATGATGAAACATCTCCACACATGCATATTATAGGTGTTCCTGTAATAGATGATTGTAAAAGAGGTATGAAAAAACAAGTTGGAAAATCACAACTATTTACCAAAACCTTACTTTCAGAAATACAAGATAAAATGAGAAATGCCTGTATTAAGTCATATAACAAATTTTATGATGTTGATAGTAAACTCAAAATAAAGCAAAAAGGTAGAAATCAAGATATCAATGTTAATGATATGGGCAATTATAGAGAAATGAAGAAAAAACTAGAACAGGAAAAGCAAAAATTAGATAATGCTAATAAGCAAACAAAAGCACTTGATAATAAGAGTAAAGATATTATTGGTCTATTAGATAGTTTGAAACCTATGCCATTTAATAAAAATAATAGTCAAATTTCAAACGAGAATATTGAAAATATTAAAGATTATATTAAAGACGTAACAGATGTTGCTGAAACAGTTAGAAACGTTAATGACTTAAATATGGCAATTAAAGATTTTGAACACTCTGCTTTTGAAATAGAATCTGAAAATCGTTCTTTAAAATATGAAATTGAGTTAAGAGATGAAAATATTAAAAAGCTAAAAGATAATTTATCAGCAAAAGATACAGTAATAAACAAGTTAAAAGAAGAACGAGATTATTTTAAGGCTCAATTTCAAAAATTTAAAGGCTTTTGGCATGATTTAATGAGTCATTTCCAAAAGAAAGTAAGTAGATACAAAGATGAACATTACAAAGTTGTTAGTGATGACTTATATAAGAACGGCATTTTTGATAATAACGATTATGAAATAGCAAATAATGAATTAAGAAAAGTTGTAATACCAGATAAAAATAAAGACAGAAAGAAAAATGATTATAATTTGAACTAAAGGAGGATTTATATATGTCAAGTAGAGATAAAATATATTTTAATAGAGATGAATATAACAAACTAATGCAGATCATAAATGATAATAAAAATAGTAATGATGAAGAAATCAAGTATAGAGCTAATCAATTAATTGAAAAATTTGAAGAGTATGTTTTTGTTTATGAAAAGCAGACTAAAGGAAAATTAGAAGAAGGTGTTTTATTTATAGCATATTCAAATGAACTGAAATGGCTTATCCAAGAATGTATGCATTTAGTTAGAAAAAAATCTAAAAAAGATTATTATGAAGAATTAAAAATAAAACAAAACAAGGAGTGAAATAATTATGGATAATGAATTATTAAGAACAAAGATAGATGAAAGAACTGGAATTGAGTATCATTTAGAAGGCGATTATTATATTCCAAATCTTATAATGCCAAAGCAAGAAAAGATAACTCTTAATAAATATGGTAGAATGAGATTAAACTACCTAAAAGAGCATAAGAAGGCAGAATATTCAATAATGCTATTAGAAGGTACATTGAATACACATCTAAAAGAAATTCAAGAAACTGCAACAATAAGAGTTGAACAGATTATTAAACAACTAAAAGAAAAAAGTAATCTAACAGAAGAAATGAAAAATACAGATGTACTTTATTGGGTTGGAACTATGAACTCTATTAAGGCACAAGCTGAAGAAATCATTTATAATGAATTAATATATGTATAGGAGATGAAAGCAAATGAAGAATTTAAGAGAAGTTAAAGATGATTTATTAAAGGAATGGATTGAATTTAGAGAGGAAACTGCATTTTGTCAAATGACTCCTCAAGATAAGAAATATTGTATTTATTTTGATGAGATTGCAGAGAAAATACTCAAGAATGTTCCTGAACAGAATAAAAAATATGTCCAAAAGCAACTTGATGAGCTTGATAAAAATTTTATGGACTACTTATATTACTGGAATGAAAAGTATTATAGGAATGGTTTTGCAGATGGAATCGAGTTGTTAGAAATATAAAATGCAGGATGTAGAGAATTAGTTATATTCCCTACATCCTATTTTTTGCTTTCAAATATTGGCGTTTTTATTGTAAAAATCGACTAAAATTGATATAATATTTGCAGATAAATAATAATTTATAGAAAGAGGAATAAGTATGAACAAAACAAATATGATTTTGATTTGTGTAACAATTGCATTAATTTCAGGAATTATTGGCTTTATAATTGGAATAAATTTCAAAGGAAATAATGAAATAAATTCAAGTTCAGTTTCAATGAAGAATGAAGAAAGAAATCTGGTTGGAACATATAAAACGAACACATGGAATGGAAAAGAAGCAGTTATTGCATTAAAAAGTGACAAAACAATGATATGCCCGAACGGAAGTGGAACATGGTCATTTGAAGATGGCAAACTTTATATTGAATATGATTTTGAAGTTCCACAAATTACAGAAGATGGACGTCAAGAATATAAAAAATCACATAACAAACAAGAAGTTACAATTGTTGAAAGTGGTTTAATGTTAAGTGGTCATTTTTTTGAAAAAATAAATAAATAAATATAGTCATTATTAAAGGTGATGTTATATATGTCAGATAGATTAATTGATAATGTAGAATTAATGAAAGAATGGAATAAAGAAAAAAATATTTCATATAATCCTGCTGACTTAACTTCAGGTAGTAGCAAAAAAGTATGGTGGAAATGCAAAAAAGGTCATGAATGGGAAGCTGTAATCCATACAAGAACTAAAGGTGTAGGCTGTCCTTATTGTATGGGCAAAAAAGCAATTCAAGGAGTAAACGATTTTGCAACTTTACATCCAGAAATGTTAAAAGAATGGGATTATGAAGAAAACAATAAATTAGGAGTTAAACCTACTGAATTATTAGTAGGTTCTGTTAGAAAAGTTTATTGGATATGTAGTAAAGGTCATAAATATGATAGAAGTATTTATGATAGATTACACGGTCGTGGAAATTGCCCATATTGTGGAAATAGAAAAGTTTTGCAGGGGTATAATGATTTAGCAACAACTAATCCTGAACTATTAAAAGATTGGGACTATGAAGAAAATGATAGATTAGGAATAAAACCAACAGACATCACTAATGGTGGTAGAGAAAAAGTATGGTGGAAATGTGAAAAAGGTCATAAGTGGAATTCAATTATTAGAAGTAGAATCACAGGAAGTGGCTGTCCATACTGTTCAAATAATCTTGTAAAGAAAGGTTATAATGATATAACTACTACTAATCCTGAATTATTAGAAGAATGGAATTACGAAAAAAATGATAAATTAGGAATTTTTCCATTTCAATTAAGTCATGGATCTACTAAATTAGTATGGTGGAAGTGTAAAAAAGGTCATGAATATCAAATATCTGTAGCTCAAAAAACAAACAGAAACGTTAATTGCCCTATTTGTGCCAATCAACAATTATTGAAAGGTTACAATGATTTTGCAACAAAACATCCCGAATTATTAAAAGAATGGAATTATGAAAAAAATGATATGCTTGGTATAAAACCAGATGAAATAGTTTTAGGTGGTAAAATTAAATTTTGGTGGAAATGTGAAAAAGGTCATGAATGGCAATCAAGTATACCAGCAAGGATAATAAATGATA
>JAFTFU010000122.1 GCA_017458285.1 Clostridia bacterium
TTAAATTTAAAAAAATACACATTTTGCCTCAGTGAGCAGATACGATGCGTCACTGGTAAAAAATGTTAAATTTAAAAAAATACACATTTTGCCTCAGTGAGCAGATACGATGCGTCACTGGTAAAAAATGTTAAATTTAAAAAATACACATTTTGTCTCAGTGATTAGATACAATGCGTCACTGGTAAAAAATGTGTTTTTTTATTTATAATTCTATTATGTCTATGTTTTCATTTCCAATTATTTGCTTAAAAATTTGTAAAATTTCATCATTGCAGTAAATTTGACCACATGACTTTAATTCTCCATTAACATTTACAAACACAGGAAGGTTGTTTTTATCTCCATTAAAGAATTTTATCAAACCTTTTAGTTTAAGCTTTACTTCATCAGTTAAATTTGTAATATCAACTGATAAAGCTTTTTTCTTTTTCACTTCAAAATCGCAAATCTTATTTGCAACAATTTTTGTTTCTTCGTCTTCTCTAATACTCAAACGACCCTCAACTAAAATTATATTTTCTTCAATTAAACTGTTCTGTGCAGATAAATATGCATTTTCAAAAATGATTAGCTCAACTTGTCCATATAAATCTTCGATTGTTACAAAAGCCATTATTTTATTGTTTTTAGTGTATTTCTTTTTTATTGAAGTAATAATTCCTGCAATTTTTACAATTTGTCCATCTTGAAATTTAGGTCCGTTATTTTGCATAACTTCAGGAGCAAATTTCACTTCATTTTCAGTCATCATTTCACCATTTTGTATCATATTTACTTCATCTAATGCTTTTATTTCTAAAGAATTTATATTGGTTTGTAATTTAATTTGTTCTTTTATTTTTTCTAGTGGATGACCAGAAATATACATTCCAAGCATTTCTTTTTCAGTTGATAATAATTCTTTTTCACTCATTTCTGGCTGTTCATAAAATGTATATTTTACTTTTTCCGTTTGGTTGCTACTTTCTCCACCCAAATCAAACATAGAAACTTGTCCGTCTATTCCTTTTTTATTAGCTGTTTGTATAATATCTACTATATTTTCGAAAGATGCAAGCAATGTACTTCTTGTTTGGTTAAATTCATCAAATACGCCTGCTTTTATTAGACTTTCTATGCACTTTTTGTTAACTGCTTCTCCTACAACTCTTTCGCAAAAGTCTGTAAAACTTTTGAAATTACCATTTTCGGTTCTTTCTTTTACAATATTATTCACTGGTACTGTTCCTACATTTTTTATACTTCCTAAGCCAAATCTTATTTTTCCTCCTTGAGTACTTCCTTCTTGTTTTTCCCTTTCAACAGTAAATTTTGTATAACTCTTATTTATTTCTGGCTTCAAAATTTCAATATTTAATCTTTTACACTCATCAATATATTGAGGAATTTTATCTAAATTTCCTAAAAAGCTATTAAGCATAGATGCCATAAACTCTGCTGGATAATATGCTTTTAAATATCCGGTTCTATAGGCAACAACTGCATAACAAGCTGCATGAGACTTATTAAAAGCATATTTTGCAAATTCTGCCATTTCATCAAAAATTTTATTTGCAGATTCTGCATCTATTCCATTTCTAACACAACCTGGAACTACTACTATTCCTTTTTCATCAACTTGACCATTAATAAAAACTTCTCTTTCTTTAGCCATAACGTCAAGTTTTTTCTTTCCCATGGCTCTACGAACTAAATCTGCTCTACCTAATGAATATCCCGCTAAATCTCTTACGATTTGCATAACTTGTTCTTGATAAACCATACAGCCATACGTAACATTTAAAATTGGCTCTAAGCTTGGATGTGTGTATTCGTTATGTCCTGGGTTTAATTTTCCCTTGATATATCTAGGTATTTGATCCATTGGGCCGGGTCTGTATAAAGAAACTCCTGCTATCAAATCTTCTAAACAGTCAGGTTTTAGTTCCTTCATGAAATTTGTCATTCCCTGACTTTCAAATTGGAATAGTCCCATTGTGTTTCCATCTTGCCATAACTTAAATACTTTGGGGTCATCCATACTATCGTCAAATTTTACATCTATTCCCCTTGTTTTCTTTACAAGTTCAATTGTATCTTTAATAACTGTTAAGGTTCTTAGTCCCAAAAAGTCCATTTTTAACAAGCCTAATTCTTCCAGAGTTGTCATTATGTATTGAGTAGAAATTTGACCATCTCTTACATATAATGGCACATAATTGTCTACTGGCTCTTTGGCAATAATTACACCACATGCATGTGTTGATGCCTGCCTTGGCATTCCTTCAAGTTTCATTGCAATATCTAACAAGTTTTTTATTTGATTGTCATTTTCATATAAATCACTTAATTCTTTGTTTTGTTCTAGCGCTTTTTTTATTGTAATGTGTAATTCGTTTGGTATCATTTTTGCAAGTTTATCTGCTTCAGCATAAGGAAATTCAAGCACCCTTGCAACATCTCTAATTACCATTTTTGCTGCCATAGTTCCAAATGTAATAATCTGTGATACATGAGAATGTCCATATTTGTTTGATACATAATCAATTACTTCTTGTCTTTGTGCATCTGAAAAGTCTACGTCAAAATCGGGCATACTTATTCTTTCAGGATTTAAAAATCTCTCAAAAATTAATCCATATTTAATAGGGTCTATATCTGTAATTTCAATTGCATATGCTAAAATAGAACCTGCACCAGAACCACGCCCTGGACCTACTGGAATGTCATGTTCTTTTGCATAATGTATGAAGTCCCAAACTATTAAAAAGTAGTCAACATACCCCATATTTTTAACTACACCTAATTCATACTCTGCTCTATCAGTTATTTCTTGGCTTAAGTTTTCTCCATACCTTTTCTTTAGGCCGTCATAGCATAGTTTTTCTAAGTAGTCATAGTGTGTTTCGAATCCCTCTGGTACATCATAATTTGGAAGTATTGTGTGTCCAAATTCAAATTCTACATTACACTTTTGAGCTATTTTAACGGTGTTTTCTATTGCGTCTGGAAAGTTTGCAAAATACTCACTCATCTCTTCTGGAGATTTTACGTATAACTCATCTGTTTCAAATTTCATTCTATCTTCATCACTAATTTTCTTTCCAGTTTGAATACAAAGTAATACTTCATGGCTGTAGCTATCTTCTCTTCTTAAATAATGAGCGTCATTTGTAGCAACAAGTGGAATATCAAGTTTTCTTGCTAGCTTAACCAATTTTTGATTTGCTAAAGTTTGCTCTGGTATTCCATTGTTTTGTATTTCTATATAATAATCTTCTCCAAATAGATTTTTATGCCATAATGCTATTTCTTCTGCCTTTTCAGTTTGACCATTTAATAATGCTTGATTTACACTACCTGCTAAACATGCACTTAAACAAATCAATCCTTCATGATATTTTTCTAATACTTCTAAGTCTATTCTTGGTTTATAATAATACCCTTCTACAAATCCTATTGATACTAATTTACTTAAGTTCTTATAGCCTTGATTGTTTTTTGCAAGTAATATTAAATGGTTATATTTATTATCTATACCTGGTTCTTTATCTAATCTTGAACGTGGTGCAACATATACTTCACATCCTATTATTGGTTTTATTCCCTCTTTTTTGCATGCTTTGTAAAAATCTATTGCACCATACATAACGCCATGGTCTGTTATAGCCATGGCGTTCATTCCTAATTCTTTTGCTCTTACAGGTAAATCTTTTATTCTATTTGCTCCGTCTAACAAGCTAAATTCGCTGTGTATGTGTAAGTGAACAAATTCGCTCATCTAAATCGCCCTTTCCACAAGCTTTTTGCTTTTTTATGTTTTATTTTATATTTTGTTTTATATTTATTAATTCATTTGTGTTTTTCTTTAATTTAGAGCTTTTTAATTAATCTTCATTTACTGCTAAATAATATCCTATTCCTCTTTTTGTTACTAGTCTTTTTGGTTCTGTATTATCTTTTTCAATCTTTTCTCTTATTCTTCTTACTGTTACATCTACTGTTCTTATGTCTCCATAATACTCATATCCCCAAACTTTTTCTAGTAATTCTTCTCTTGTTACTATTTGCCCAGGTTGTTGTGCTAAGAATTTTAATACTTCAAATTCTCTTAATGTTAAATCTACATTTTCATTTTTTATTTTAACTTCAAATTTATCTAAGTTAAGAGTTATATCTCCTACCTTTATTTTGTTTTCTTCTTTCTTTTTAGGTTTTTCTTCTTCTCTATCAGCTTTATTCATATCAACTTTTCTTAAATTTGCTTTTACTCTTGCCATTAATTCCCTTGTGCTAAATGGTTTTGTTACATAGTCATCTGCACCAAGTTCTAAACCTAATATTTTGTCAATTTCTGTATCTCTTGCTGTTATCATTAATATAGGAACATTATATACGTTTTTTATTCTTTGGCAAACAGTTAATCCATCTAATTTTGGCAACATCACATCTAATAAAATTAAATCTGGTCTTTTTTCTATAGCAATGTCAACCGCAGTTATTCCGTCATTTGCTTCTAAAACATCGTATCCCTCTATTTTCAAATGGTGTTTTACAAGTTCTACAATTGCAACTTCGTCATCTACAACCAAAACTGTTTTTTTCTTTATTTCATTATTTTCTTCCATATCTAACATTCCTTTCGTAATTTTATTTTACATTAGAAATAATTGTCTATATTTTACTACATCTTGCGGAAAATAGCAATCATTTTTTTGAATTTCTCCACCTTATTTGTGACAGTCAGTTCACAAATCAAAAATCCGTGTCAGCGATACTTATAATAAAAATGCTTTGGTGGTACCAGAAAAGGGGCATATCAAAGTATTTTTATTATAAGTATCGCTGTTAAACAGGACCAAATAGTTAAAATCAGACTATTCCACCTTATTTTTACCCAGTTTTACTCATAATATCTTTTCTCATTTTATTTATAATTTTCTTTTCTAACCTCGAAATATAGCTTTGAGAAATCCCAAGTTCATCGGCAACTTCTTTTTGCGTCTTTTCTTTACCTGTTAGAAAGCCAAATCTCATTTCCATAATGTTTTTTTCTCTATCACTAAGCTTTACAATTGCAGCCTTTAGCAGGCTTTTATCAACCTCGTCCTCTAAGTTTCTCGAAGTAACATCTCCATCTGTTCCAAGAATATCTGAAAGCAAAAGTTCATTTCCATCTCCATCTTTGTTTAATGGTTCATCAATTGAAATTTCTCCTTTTGTTTTATTTGTTCTTCTCAAATACATTAAAATTTCATTTTCAATACACCTTGATGCATATGTTGCAAGCTTAATTTTCTTTTCATTGTTAAATGTGTTAACTGCTTTCATTAAGCCGATTGTTCCTATTGATATTAAATCTTCTATTCCAACTCCTGTATTTTCAAATTTTTTTGCAATATAAACTACTAATCTTAAATTTCTTTCAACTAGAATTTGCCTTGCTTCTAAATTATTTTCTGTTGATAATTGCATTATTAATTCTTGTTCTTCCTCTTGTGGAAGTGGCGGAGGTAATGTTTGACTTCCCGCTACATAAAATATCGGTAAACTTTCTTCTTCTCCATTGTCTCCTATATATCTTGCATATATTGTATTTATACTTTCTTTTAATATTTCTATTAAATTTTTCATTTGCCTTACTTCCTTTCCATTATTAAACTATATCCATTCCAACTAATGCTCTGTATTCTCCTCTTTTTGTTAAAGATTTGTTGTATATTCCAATTATTGGACTATTTTCTTCTTTTATTTCTTCATCATTTTCTATAATTACTTTTTCACATTTTATTCCTAACAGCATTCCATTTTCTTTTCCTAATGACTTAAATGGAATAACTTTTAGTTTTGATATGTACTCATCTCTTATTTCTTCTGGAATTTTGCTAAAATCTCCTGCCAATATATTTTCTAAATTGTTTAGAATTTGTTTAGGAATAATTTCATACAATAAAGTGTGTTCTAATATTATTACTGGTCTATTTGTTATAGGCTCTTTTAGTAGGTTCCCCGTGTCAAGCATCGCAACAGTTTCGATAATTTTTCCTTGTAAATGTATTTTAACTGTATAAAATACATCTTTTTTTCCTTTTTTATTTTTTATAATATTTATAGTAGCTACAGTTATTATAAATCCCACTATTCCCCCTAAAAATACTGTTTTTAATACGTATTTTCCTATAAATTGTCCATTTTTTATTATAACTTCTTGTGGTTTTATAAAATATATTAAAGCTAGAGAAACTCCTCCAAATACAAAAGATGTTAAATAAAACATTAATATTTGTTTTCCAAGTTTCTTTATTTTAACTGGCTTGTATGAAATATATACCATTACTATAGATAGTATAATTTTTAAAATAATGTTTGAATATATCTGCACATTAACAACATATGACATAATTACATATGTTGCTCCAATTAAGCTTGCTAGAATTATCCTTATTTGCTTAATCTCTGTTTTTGATATTATTGCTGTTGCACATAATATTATGTAATTCATTATTAAATTTTCTATAATTACTATATCTATGTAAATCGTCATGACTGTATTTTAGCATGGCTTGTTTAAAAATGCTGTCTTTTCTTATTGTAGAAAAAAAGAAATAATCTACAAATATAGATTATTTCTTTAATTTTTCTTTTTTTATTTAACTTAATTCGACTAAGTAAGAGTAATTCTTTTATTCTCTTTGCTCATTCTATTTTTTTCTGATACTTTTATTAAATTTTAGCCTTAAATTCAAATATGCAATTAGAGTCAATCCACTTATTAATAAAATCTCACTTATTAAATATATTGCTGGATTATCTAAACCTGTTTGTAATCCTATCATGATTGTTGCTTCACTATTATTATCATTTTTATTTACCTCTTCATAATTAGCCTCGTTTTTTGTGCTTATTATACTTGCAACATTTTTTTCTTCTCCAAAATTAGATTCTCCATTTACCCAATCTAAAATTACTTCTAACTTAACACTTTCTCCTGCTTTTAATTCTTTTGTTGTAAATACTAAGTTTCCATCTTTATCTACTGACCAGTAATCAGGGTTTTCTTGTGATACTTTAAAATGTTGTGGTATTTTATCTATTACTTGCGCTGTTCCTGCTAATTCTTCAGTATTTGTTATAGTAATACCATATTTAACTCTTATATTTGCATTTTGTACTTCTTTTGCTGCAATATCTATTTTTGATGTTTTTCCATTCTTTATGCTTATATTTTTACCATTATAAACAACTTCTTCAATTGTTTTATTTATACTCATATTGAATGGTACTTTTTTATAATAATAAATAACTGTTTCATTTAATTGTGTTAAATTTCCTTTACTATTACTTGGAAGATTTTTTTGTAGAATATTATAGTATGGTATTTCTTTTTCCTTTGTTTCATAACCATCTCCTACATAGCCTTGTATTGTATATCCTTGTACTATTTCTTCTTTAGTATCAATATCCATGTATTTTACGCTAACTATTCCACCTGGAATTTTTTCGTAATAATAAGTAACTGTTATTATGTCTTTTGTCATTTTTCCACTACTATTTTCAGGTTCTGGTTCCGCTTTTTGGTAGTTTGTAATTGTTTTTCTTTCAGCATTATATTTTTCTCCTACAAACCCCTCTATTGTTGTTATTTCCGCTAATTCCTTATTTGTCTCTTTTTCTAAATATTTTATTGTTACTTTTGTTTTTACTCTTTTATATATATAAGTAACTGTTATTGTGTCTTTTGTCATACTTCCTTTGCTATTTTCTGGTTTTTTTATTAACTCATACTCATCAAATTTCTTTTCTTCTGTTTCATATTTTTCTCCTACATGACCAGATACTATTTCTTGTTTTTCTATTTCATTACCTTCTTCATCTACATATTTTACAATAACTTCTGCCGGTGTTTTTGTGTAGTAGTAAATAACTTCTGTTGTTTTTTCTGCTATTTTTCCTTCTTTAGTTCCATTTACTTCTACAAAATCGTAATTTTCTATTTCCTTCTTTTCTGTGTTGTAATCCTTACCTACTCTATCTGTTATTGTATTTCCTTTTACAATCTCTTCTCCTGTATCTTTGTCTATATATTTAGTATTAACAGTTCCTTTAATATCTGTTTTTGTTTCGAAATCATCTTCAACAGTATTACTCTTTTCTGTTTCATATAAATCTATAGTTCCTTTTACATGATTGGTCATACTGTCTTTCAATACATCAATGTCTGTATATACAATTTTTATGTCTTTTTGAATATCTATTTTATAGTTTCCATTTTCCTCTGTGTTTATATGTTCTATTTTTTCTTTCCATGTGATTGTTTTGTTTCCTCATTATAAGTTCCACCATTTAAATCAGACTTTTCTTCATCTATTTTATATGGTAATGTATCGACTATTGTTACTATTGCTTCTCCTATGTAATCTTCTATTGTTGCTTTATAATTTATTTTATATTCAATAGCATCTTTTGTAGATGTTATAATTTCTGAACCCTCTTTTGTTATTTCGCTATCTAAGTTTGTGTTCATTAATTTGTATTTATTTGTTATTATGATATTTTCTGTTCCATTAATTGTTGGTTCTTCATAGTATTCTAAGTCTTTTTCTTTTGTTTCTTTTTCTTGTACACTATATTGTATTTCTTCTCCTTTGTCCGTGTACATTGGTAGGTTTTTATAAGTGTATGTCCATTTGTTGTTTTCGCTTAAAATTGCTTCACTGTTTTCCACATTTTTTCCATTAGCTGTTAATTGTATAGTTACACTTTCTGGTCTTTTTCCTTTGTTGTTTTCATTGTCATCCCATACTTTTTTTACTGAGATTTCTTTTATATATTCTTGTTCTATTGTTGCTGTATCCTTTACCTCTTTATTATCCATTTCTTTTCCTGGTTTTGTTGAATGATTTTCTGGATAATAAATTGTTGTCTTTCCGATTGCTTCATTTACTAAATCTTCATTTAAATTTTGTTCTTTATATACAACACTTATTTCTTTCGTTTTGTTATATTCATATGCTCCATTTTCATAAGTATTAATATCAACTTCTTCTTTCCATATAATTGTTTTATCTTTTTCATTATATGTTCCACCATTTAAATCTGATTTTGTTGCATCTATTGCACTTGGTAATGTATCCATTATGGTTATTTCTGCTTTTCCTATATAATCTTTTATTGTTGTTTTATATGAGATTTGATATTTTACTTGTCCATTTTTTTGTGTTAGTACTTGTTTTGTTTCTTCTTGTGTACTTTCATTAGTTACATTTTCTTTCTTTTCTACTGTTTTATTTACTGTTACCGTTTTTGTAATTTGACTTTCAATTGTACTTGGTTTTAATTTGTAATAGTAAATTACTTCTATTGTTTCTTCTGTTAATTTTCCTTTATATTTTTCTGGTGTTTCATTTATACAAATATAGTTAGGTGCTTTGTCTGTTTTTTCTGTTGTATATTCTTGTCCTATTATTCCTTCTCCACATTCATCATCTGTTATTTTTATGGTAGTATATTGCTTTGTTTCTTCATCATAAATATAGTTATGTACTATTATCTTAGCTGGTATCTCTATTTGTGTCTTTGCTGTATCTTGTTGTTTTTCTTCTGTTAATATTTTATATTCATTTGGATTTTCATCATCTGGTACTTGTAATTTTATTGTACTTTCAACTTTATTTTCCATATTTTGTGGTATATCATCTATATTTCCATATTTATAATTTAGGCTTATTGATTTTGTTATACTTATTTGTTTTGTTTCACCAGTAGTATATGTATTTATGTTATTAATTTCTTCTATCCATGTTATAGTTTTCTCTTTTTCACTATATGTTCCACCTGCTAAGTCTGATTTTTCTTTATTTATTGGATAAGGTAAAGTATCTACTATTGTTACTTCTGCCTTTCCTTCAAGATTTTTTACTTCTGATGTGAACTTAATTTCATAATATACATTTGCATCTTTTGATGTTATCTTTTCTGTTGCTGTTTTTTCTATTTTACTTTCGAGATTAGCCGATTTTATTCTATAGTAGTAAATTACTTCTATTGGTTCTTGAGTCATTACTCCAGTTGAATTTTCTGGCATTGATACTAACTCATATTTACTTGCAATATCAGATGCTTTACTTGTAGTGTACAAATCATGTATTTTTCCATTTATTGTTACATCATTACTTACTTTTGTTGTTGTTTTTTCTATATAATGATGTACTAATACACTAGTATCTTTATATGCTATTCCTGCATTTACATAGGATTCTTTTAGTATTGGACTTTCACTGTTATTTAAACTTTGTATTACATCTGTTGTTTCATCTTGATTAAATTTACTGTTAATTTCAACGTTTGTACCTACTTTTTTTGCTGTTATTTCTTTTTCTGTATCTGTTACCTCTACTTTAACTATGTATTTTCCTTTTAGCATATTTTCAAAATATTTTGAAAATATGCTAAAAGGAAAATACATAGTTAAAGTAGAGGTAACAGATACAGAAA